>MGOS01000042.1:7393-19408 GCA_001797185.1 Clostridiales bacterium GWB2_37_7 | reverse complement strand
CCTTTAAATATGATTTGGGTGGATTTAATTCTGATATAACCAGCCCGAACAGTACTACATCCTCCTTCATGTATGATGAAGAGTCTAGACTTAAGAAATCTTATGTAGCCATTACAGATGCATTCTACATCACCTACAGGCAATACGACGAGCTGAATAGGATATCAAGATTGAGCATAGAAAACAAAGTGGGAACGCTAGTCTATGACTATAGCTTTGTTTACGATGCCAATGGAAATAGAATTGAGGATATAGACAATTTAACTGATAAAAGAATTGCATATGCATATGATAATATAAATCAGCTATTAGAAGAAAACTACTATACAGGAGCTGCGGTTACAAGAAAATACACCTATACCTATGATAAATTGGGCAACCGATTAACAAAAACACCTTTAAGCGGCATAACTACATCATACGGCTATAACGACTTCAATGAGATATTAAATGCTGGCAGCTTCCCCTATACTCATGATAATAATGGGAATATTATAAAGGCAGGAACCTTTGACTTTGTATATAATGATGAGCACCAGCTAATAGAGTTTAAGAGCTCAGGAGCGTTAGTAGCCAGTTATGAATATGACTGGAGAGGGCTAAGAAATAAAAAGGTTACAAGCTCCAAGACAGAATTGTACTACTACACAGGAAACGACCTGACATATATCACAGATGGAACAAATAATCTGAAATATTACTTTGTAAGGGATTTAAATGGCAGACTGCAGCATATTATGCAGTGCACCCCAGATGTTAGACAATATGATATACTCATAATTGCTGGGTCAATTTTGTCTAGCTTTCTGGGTTCAGTTCAACCTGTTCCCTTGTCCTGTATAACCAGATCAGGTAGATGACAATAAGTAGTTGTTTTTTTATATAGTTGATTTTTTCTAATAAAATACATATAATAATTACAAATCATTGATTGGGGATAGTACAGCTTGAAAGTCTTTCAGAGAGCCTGCGTTGGATTTTATAAGTCTAAAATCCTAGGTGTGAGCAGGTAAGGTGGACATTCTGGAATGGGCCCATGAGAGCAGCTTGAATTACAGTAGACGCTGACGTACTTTTCCTACGTTACAAGGAAACGAATATATATGTATTCGAGCAAGAGGACTGCGTACGCAGTCAATTTGGGTGGTACCGCAGGTAGACTCCTGTCCCAATAAATATACTATATGTATATTTGTTGGGACAGGAGTCTTGTTTTTCAAAAACGCGATATGCGTCGCACTTTATCAGCCTTGAATTACTTGCATCTGACACTTTTGTATATGTTGAAAATAGGAGGAATTTTCATGAATAGAAGAAAAAGAATTTTAACGGGAGATCGTCCCACAGGCAAGCTTCATTTGGGACACTATGTCGGAAGCCTGCAAAATAGAGTGGCGCTTCAAAATGATTTTGATACTTTTATTATCATTGCTGACATTCAAGCCCTGACTACCAATTTTGACAGACCGGAAAAGCTTAAGGGAGATGTTCTAAATGTAGCTATGGATAACTTGTCTGTAGGGGTAGACCCCGAAAAGGCTACCTTCTTTATACAGTCCTTGATACCTGAAATAGCTGAGCTGACAACCTTCTACAGCATGTTTGTAACAGTAAACAGCTTAAGGCACAATCCTACTATTAAATCAGAAATACAGCAGTATGGCTATAATGATATCATGTACGGCTTCCTTGGCTATCCTGTGAGCCAAGCGGCAGATATAACCTTCTGTAAGGCGGATTTGGTACCCGTAGGGGATGATCAGCTGTCTCATATAGAGCTTACTCGCAGAATAGTAAGACGCTTCAATGAGCTTTACAAGCCTGTACTTGTGGAACCTGAAGCTATGGTTAGTAAAATATCCAGGCTGGTGGGTCTGGATGGAAATAGCAAAATGGGTAAAAGCTTAAACAATGGAATTTATCTCAGCGATGATGCTGCTACTGTAAAGCAGAAAATTAGAGCCGCTGTGACAGATGCATCTAGGATAAAGCTTTCTGATAAGGGCAATCCGGAGATTTGCACTGTTTTTAAATATCATAACGCCTTTAATGAAGGTGAAGTGAACCATATATCAGAAAGCTGTAGAAGTGCATCCATAGGCTGCTCTGCATGCAAAAATAATCTGACAGCCCGCATAAACAACATCTTAGAACCCATTAGAGAAAGACGAGCATTTTATGAGGATAGACCGGAGCAGGTGCTGGAAATGCTTATCTCTGGTACAAATAAGGTCAGAGGTGTTGCCAAAGAGGTAATGAAGGAAGTTAGGGAAGCAATGAGTATAGGATATTTTGATAATAGCGGATGCTGCTGATGATTTCCTCAAAGTGTCAGGGAAGCTTCTTGACACAGGAAATAACTAGCAATATAATAAGAATATACCCTATGGGGGTAGTTATGGCGAATCTACAATTTATAGGAGGGTGTGAAATGAATAAAAAAGTGCTAATCATTGGTGGAGTTGCGGGTGGAGCTTCTACCGCTGCCAGATTAAGAAGACTGGATGAACAGGCTGAAATCATAATGTTTGAAAAAGGGCAGTATATTTCCTTTGCAAACTGCGGCTTACCTTATTATATCGGCGGAGCCATAAAGGAAAGAAAAAATCTGCTGGTCCAAACTGCGGATGCAATGAGAGCTCGCTTTAAAATAGATGTAAGAGACCTATCGGAGGTCATCGCAATAGATAGACAGAGCAAGAAGGTGACAGTTAGAGATTTAAGAACTGGCAATGTCTATGAGGAGAGTTATGATAATTTGGTGTTGTCTCCCGGAGCAGTGCCCGTTAAACCACCTATTCCCGGAATTGACAATGCGGGAATATATACTATAAGAGATATACCGGATACCGATGCAATTAAGGAACATGTGGATAGAAGCTTAGAAAGTGCAGTCGTAGTAGGGGGTGGCTTTATAGGTTTGGAAATGGCTGAAAATCTTCATGAAATAGGCATTAAGGTCACTATTGTCGAAGCGGCTGATCAGGTTATGACACCGGTTGATTATGAGATGGCAGCCATATTGCATAATCATATCAGAAGCAAGGGCTGTGAACTGCTGCTGTCTGACGGTGTGAAAGCTTTTGAGAGAGAAAACGAAAGAAATGTTGTCCTGCTGCAAAGCGGCAAAAGAATTGCAGCTGATATGATTATACTGGCAATTGGCGTAAAGCCTAACAATCTGTTGGCAAAGGAAGCTGGTCTGGAGCTGGGCATAACAGGTGGAATCAAGGTAAACAAATACCTTCAGACGTCAGATGAAAGCATATATGCAGTAGGAGATGCCATAGAAGTACGAGATTTTGTAAATGACAATCTGGTGGTTATACCTTTGGCGGGACCTGCAAACAAACAGGGAAGAATTGCTGCTGATAATATAGCAGGTAGAAAAGAAGAGTACAAAGGAACACAAGGGACTGCCATTGCAAAGGTTTTTGACATGGTGGTAGCATCCACAGGCAGCAATGAAAAAAACATGAAAAGGTTGGGTAAGGAATATTTGACTACGATCACTCACTCAGCTTCCCACGCAGGCTATTATCCCGGTGCCAACCAAATGGCGGTTAAATGTGTATACACTAAAGAGGGGCAGCTTTTGGGAGCACAAATAGTAGGATCAAAGGGTGTGGATAAGAGGATTGATGTGTTGGCTGTAGCAGTTAGACATAAAATGTCTATGTATGATTTGACTGAACTGGAGCTTTCTTATGCACCACCTTTCTCATCGGCCAAGGATCCTGTAAATATGGCTGGTTATGCTGCCACGAATGTACTCAATGGAGATATTGCAATAGCCAATTGGGATGCGGCCATGCATGCCGATATGCACAAGACCTTCCTGTTAGATGTGCGAGAGTCCTATGAATTTGAAGCAGGACATATTCCAAATGCAGTGAATATACCATTGAATACATTGAGAAACAGATTAGATGAGCTGCCTAAGGAGAAGGAAATAATAGTTAATTGCCAGGTAGGCTTACGCTCCTATATAGGTGCAAGGATATTGCTGCAAAACGGTTTCAGCAATGTACGCAATTTAATCGGCGGCTACAAAACCTACAGTCAAGTAGAAAGTGATATGAAAGAAAGATAAGTAAATAATTGTATAAGTGTAGGGTTGACCAAGGTTTTGTTTCTATAGGAATAAAGCTGTTGTCAACCCTGATTTTTTTATTGTATAGGAAAGTATAATTTCCTATACAATGGGGGATTCTCCCCCTTGCATCCGTCGAAGGGAACCATAAGGTACCTTAGGGTCAAATAGTGCGGCGTGAGACGCATTTTTTATCTCACAAATACTTCCTTCTGCATAGTATAATATAATTAGATAATTTGGAGGGATAGATATGTCATACAGCAAAGCAATTGTAGTAAAAAGCATAGCACCGCTTAAACAAAAGCCTCAGCAGGACAGTGGGCTTGCCGACGAAATACTTTTTGGCATGGAGGTTGAGGTTCTTGAGGAGGCAGCGGAATGGCTATATATTCATACTTCCTATAACTATAAGGGTTATTTAAATAAAAGTGATGTGTCATTAAAAGGCATTGGCACATGGGTAGCTGTTGAGAAAAAATTTATTATTGCAGCTTTTGCGGATATATTAAGCAGCCCCAGTTATTCCTCAGTTTGCATGATGACTATTCCGAGAGGTGCATCAATAGCGTTAACAGGAAAGAAGCAGGATAAATGGCTGGAGGTAATGCTTCCAAGTGAAGAAAGAGGATGGGTCAGAGAAGAAGCACTGCAAAAAACCATTCATAAATTAGGCAGCGAATTAAGAAATTCTATAGTGGATGCAGCATTGTTATATTTAGGGGCGCAATACCGGTGGGGAGGTAAAACTCCTATGGGAATTGATTGTTCTGGATTGTCCTCGATGGCATATTTATTGAATGGATTAATACTACCAAGAGATTCTGATGATCAGATGAAATTTTTGAAAAAGATTGATAGAAAAGAAAGTAGACCAGGAGACTTGCTTTTCTTTCCTGGACATGTGGCTATCTATATAGGCGAAGATAAATTTATTCATGCTACAGGCACGGATGCAGTGGTTAAAATCAATAGCTTAAATAAGGACAGCAGACTTTATCGTAAAGATCTAGATGAAAAATACATTTGTACAGGTACAGTTTTTTAATAAATACACCGATAATATATAAGGTATCTGAAAGAAGGTAAAAGAGGAGAAATAGACCATGTAAATTATTTAGCACGAAATATATAGCATACTGACAAGTTATATTCATAAAGATGCCTGAGCAGAGGCTTGGACGTTTTATAGCAAGAGAGGGATATGAGATGAAGGATATTAAGTTTGAGGACAATATTATTAAAAAGAATAAAATACCAATACTAATATATAACCCTGAATGGATGCAGCTTTTTGTCAATTTTAACTCTAAGAGCCTCAAAAAAGCCGTCGTAGGCTTGGAGGAGCTGTTAGCAAAAGAAAAAAACTGTGAAGCTGAGCAAAAAGAGTTGGAAAGACGAAAGAAAACGCTGATGAATAAGATCCTATACATATCAAAGGAAATTAATGAAGATAACAATACTGATGCGATACCGAAGATGGAAGAAGCTCAAAAAGAACTGCTCAAAATAAATGAAAGGATTCCTTTGCTGTTAGAAGAATTGGAAACCTTGCCAAATATGATAAATGAGCAAAATACGATCGTACTTAAGGAAACCATAAAAAGAGCTTATGAGCTAATACAGGACAATAAGGATGAAGCAGTCAGATGCCAAGATGAAGTAAATCAAATAAGGCAGAGGCTGGGTGAACTTATAAAGAAAAAGGTTGAGACTGAGGAAAGAGTAAACAAGCTTTACTCATTTATACATGGCATGGTTGGGGCAAATGAAATGGAAAAGCTGGATAACAGCTATCTTAAGAATTCATAGAATATATTATTCTGATATATTATTTTTAGAGGAGACTTATATGATTTTTGGTATTGGAACAGATATAGTGGAAATTCAAAGGGTACAAAAAGCCTTGGAGAGAAATCCAAAGTTATTAAATAGATTGTTTACAGAATATGAAATAGCTTATTTCAAAAAAAGAAATATGAATGTACAACATATAGCAGGCAGCTTTTCAGCTAAGGAAGCTGTAGTAAAGGCTTTGGGCACAGGCATCAGCGGCTTTAGCTGGAAGGATGTAGAACTGCTGCGTGGAAGCTCCGGCAAGCCTATGGTCAAGCTTTACAACAGGGCGAAGGAGATTGCAGCAAAAAATAGAATAAGCACCATTTTTGTTTCCATTTCACATAGTCAGAGCCATGCTATGGCCACGGCTGTAGCGGAATGGATGCCAAATGCTGATGATGTGGCTCAAGGTGAGCTGGCTATGGAATTTACAGAAGAAAATGTTAGAAGCATTAATTAACGGACCTATCGTAGTGGACGCTGCCAACAGCGTCCTATTAATGACATATTAAAATTTTTTTTACATACAATTAAAAATAGAGTCCTATAAAACACAGTTTCAAGGAGGAATACACTTGAAAAATGTAAGAATTCTGCTGTTATTTTTGATTGTAAGTATTGTATTGTCAGGTTGCTCAGCTGAGAATGCAAAAAAACCTGAGGATGTGCAAAAGCTATTAATGAAACTAAAAAGCTATAAATCTGATGTTATTTTTGCCGTAAGCAACAATAAAAGCACCAATGTGTATAAAGCGAAGCACTTGTATAAATTTCCTGATATGTATAGAATTGAAATTTTGGAGCCTAATGAGTTAAAGGGTCAAACTACAATTTACAATGGAGACAAAGCATATATATATCACCCACAGTTAGAGACTTATTTGCTCACGCAAAACTTTAACAACTCCATGGAATACAGCTCCTTTGTAGGGTCCTTTATTGAGCACTTTAAAAACAACGGCGGCGCCAGATTTAATATGGAAAATTTCGGAGACAAGCAATGCTATGTTTTGGAAATTCCTATCAAAGGTGAAAATCCATATAGGGTCATGGAGAAAATTTGGATTGATGCGGAAGAGCTTCTTCCTGTAAAGGTAGAAATACTAGATAAAAACAATAATATAAGTGTGCAAGTTTTGTATGAAAACTTTGAAGCAAATCCCAAATTGGAGGATTCACTGTTTCAGATACAAAGCAAATAGAACCATGCAAATGAGGAGGACAACAAATGAAGGATTTAAGACAAATCAGACCAGCCTATGCCGAGATTAATTTAGATCATTTGGCGCATAATATAAGAGAGGTAAAAAGGCTGGCAGGCAAGGAATCACAGGTAATGGCAGTTATAAAAGCTGATGGTTACGGACATGGATCCGCCAAAATAGCACAAACCTTATTGGATAATGGCGCTGACAGATTAGCCGTCGCTGTTTTGGATGAAGCAATCGAGCTTCGTCAAGCAGGCTTCAAGGTACCAATATTTGTATTGGGATACACTCAGCCTGAAAGAGCAGAAGAGGTTGTGAAGTATGATTTGGAGCAGTCTGTATATTCTTTTGAAGCTGCGGAAGCATTGTCAAAAATAGCTGTAGATCAGAACAAGACTGTACTGATTCACATAAAGATAGATACCGGCATGGGCAGAATAGGCTTACAGGCAAATGAGGGTGCTGTGAAAGTCATAAAGGGCATAAATGCATTGCCAGGTCTAATGATAAAAGGAATTTTTACACATTTTGCAGCAGCTGATGAAGTAGATAAAAGCTATACACACATGCAGTTTGAAAAATTTAAATGGATATGCCATGAACTAGAAGCACAGGGTATTAATATTGAAATAAAGCACTGCGGCAACAGTGCTGCAATAATTGATCTTCCTGACATGCATCTGAACATGGTTAGAGCAGGAATTATGCTTTATGGACTCGCTCCTTCACCTGATGTCATGCTGGGTAAGCTGGAGCTTAGAGAGGTAATGTCATTAAAGGTTAGAATAAGCCATGTCAAGGAAATAGATGCAGGGCAAAGTGTGAGCTATGGCAGAAAATTTACAGCAAATCAAAAATCTAAAATTGCTTCCTTGCCTATTGGATATGCTGATGGTTATACCAGATTACTGTCCGGCAAATCAGAAGCCTTGCTTAAAGGTAAGCGAGTTCCTATTGTGGGAAGAATTTGTATGGATCAATGCATGATAGATGTAACTGGAATAGAGGATGTTAAGGTAGGAGACGAAGTTGTGCTATTTGGGCAACAGGGAGATGGATTTATCTCTATTGATGAAATAGCTGAAAAATTGGGAACAATCAACTATGAAATTGTTTGCATGATAAGCAGAAGAGTTCCTAGAGTTTATGTAAAAAACGGTGAAGTAGTAGAAGTGTTGAATTACCTATATTAGTTCAAATGTTACAAAACCATTACCAATATTTTATAATATACAACATGTAACAATTGGTATATAATACTTTATATATGGTTAACTTAAAAATAAGGTAAATTTATGTGATAAGCTATTTCATATAATGTAAATAAGCTGCATAATTATTTAATATACATAGAAGTAAGTATCAAAACTTTCTTCCAGATTAATGTACGAACCTCATACATAAAATAAATTATGTGCATAACATGGGAGGTGCTAGTGTGGCTGATTCTAAAAGAATTGTTGTAAATGTGCCGGATAGCCTGCTTAAAGAAATAGATGATGTGGTATGTATTGAATGCCGCAATAGAAGTGAATTTATCAGAAATGCAGCTAAATTTTATCTAAAGGAGACCAAAAAGATAAGCATGGTTGAGAGAATGATGAAGGGCTATTTGGAAATGTCAGATATCAACGCAACACTAGCAGAAATAGGACTCACCGCAGACAATGAAACTATTGATGGATATGAGACAAGACTTGCGGAGTGTGAATAATGTGATAATAAAAAGAGGAGATATTCTCTATGCAGACCTCAGCCCTGTAGTAGGTTCAGAACAGGGGGGCGTAAGGCCTGTTTTAGTTATACAAAATGATATTGGCAATAAATATAGTCCTACAATAATCGTGGCGGCAGTAACCTCGCAGATTAACAAAGCCAAGCTTCCTACTCACGTTGAAATTAATGCTGAGGAATATGGAATAACCAAGGACTCAGTCATATTGCTTGAGCAAATAAGAACAATAGATAAAAAACGCTTAAAAGAGAAAGTAGGACATCTATCAGATGATTTGATGAAAAAGGTAGATGACGGACTTCAAATAAGCTTTGGGCTAACAGAGTATTTAGTCTAGTACATATTTGAGCTATAATGTAGAAATTATGGCTCTTTTTATTTGACCTTAATTTTAATGCAGAGCGAATTACTTTGCTCTATAACGAGGCAAAAGATGTCCCCCACTTCAATAAGTGGCGGGTTCCGATTTCTGCAAGAGGCGGTGGGCATATATCCCCTGCCTCGTTGAAACGCTCGGGTAGGTTTTTTGCAAAAACACAAAAAACCTTTCAGTAAAATCTTGTTATAAGAAATGAATTTGCTTCCACAAAGCATTCAGCGCCTTATATCCAGCTTTTTTGCTAAATTTCGTTCTAATATTACAAAATTGTAAAATATACAGGAATTTTAGAGTTGGTGCCGAATATTATATTATACAAAATAATGCCTTGTTTAATATGTTGTATAAATATGTAGAATAATGAGATGCAGGGAACGCCTCTTGTGTCGTTCCTTATCAAGGAGAGAGAAGGAGATAAGCATGAATATTATAATTAATAAAAAAGTTTTCGCAGCAATAATGATTACCACATTAATATTGGCAGTTGTATTCGTAAAGGGTTCGGCCGACGGTACTATTCCTGGATCAGAAGCGGATCCTGTGGTAACTTTATCTTATGTTGAACTAAAATCAGAACAAACTAAATATTACATAGACAGTTTAATAGCAAAAAACAATCAAGATATTGTTGATTTAAAAACACAGTTGGAGCAAAAGAATCAAGAAATACTTAATTTGCAAGAAACAGTAAGTCAACTATCCTCCGATAAGGGCTTCGAGGTCGTATTGCTCAATAAGGATAAGACACTGCTATCAGGGGCAGGTGCAGAGTTGATTGTAAGATCAGGCAAGGTTACAGCAATAAAGGGTACAAATGGTGGACTTGCAAATATCACTTCTGCAAAAGATCTAAATACTGGAGATGCAGTAGTACTTAACAACTTGTTGATTTCTTCAAGAGATGACGGCAGAGGAATCAAAGCATCCATAGACTCCTATTTGTTGATCAGAGGCTCCTATACAGTAAAGTAATGGTATAGAAATAACAAAATAATATGTACAATAAGTAATATTGTACATATTATTTTTTTTGGAGTAGTGATAATAATGAAGGAGCTCTCAGAACTTTACATCCATTGCAATTAATAATATAATATCTATGAATCAAGGATTAATATTGTAGAGGCTGGCCACTGTGCCGGTTCTCCAAACAGGAAGTGATTTAGTGGAAAATAGTTTGATCATTAGTTTTATTGTACATATTCATTCTAAGCTTAAAGCGTATTATAAAAGTAGTCATTTGAAGTCCCTGTTAGACAAGATTATGCAGACGCTGAATCCAATTAAAGAGCAAAGTCTCATAATAAAAGCTTTGTCAGGAGAAAGCAAGCTAAGCGATAAGTGGAGAGAAAGTATATTCTATAGTATGATAGCAATACCCCTAAATGCCGTAAAAGTACTTCTACAAGCTTTTTACAGCAAGCTGGTGAAGCTATTTTATAACAGTAGAATCTTAACAGCAATTGATAGAATGCTTTTAAATGTATTTAATTATAGTGTAAGAAGCTATGGTGCTTTCTTTTTTGCTTTGTTTGCAGTAGAAGCTACAATGTGGATGCTTTTTCAAGCAAACGAAATAAAATATATTGCTATAAGAGCAATTTTTCTTATACTTACTTTCATAATGCTGCTGATAAATATCCCTGTAGCCGCCCTATTCAAAGGAAGCTTTGTATATCGCTTTGTTGAAAAGGGTTTTGTGGATAATTTTTCCATATATGATGGTTGCAAAGGCTTTATAGCAAGTAAGCTGGGGGTCATCATTCTGCTTGGAGCTTTTACAGGCATAGTGGCATATGTTCTGCCACTAAAGCTGTTTTTGGTGGCAGCTGCAGCAGTATTTGCTGTTGTACTGATACTTTGGAGATATGAATTCGGTGTATTTATTTCTGCAGGCTTTGCTGCCTTGCTTCCAACCACTGCTTTGTTATTGTTGATGGGTATAACTATATTTTCCTTTGCTTGCAGGTGGGCAGTAAATAAGCTTCCTAAATATAAAGCGACTCCTATTGATGCATTGGTTATCATGTTTTTTATGGTACTTGTGTATAGTACATTAACCTCATACTTCATAAAGGATAGTATTAATGTACTGGTAGTACACACTCTTATGTTGACATTTTATTTTGTACTTACAAGAACAATAAACAGTCGTTACAGGCTTTATTTGCTGGTAGTGCTGTTAATTATAAGTGCGTCCTTAACTTCACTTTATGGCATTTATCAATATTTTGGCGGGGCTGCCAGTACAGAATCATGGGTCGATACCACAATGTTTGAGGACATACAGAGTCGGGTAGGCTCAACCTTTAGCAATCCCAATATATTGGGTGAATATCTCATTATGATGATACCTTTGGCTTTTGCGCTGCTTTGGTATAAAAAGAAGCTTGTATATAAAGGTATTTTTATAGCCATGCTTGGTATAATGGGCATTAGCATGATACTCACTTTTTCTAGAGGTGCATGGTTAGGACTCATGTTAGCAATGGTAGGCTTCTTTGTGGTTAGAGACAAACGTTTATTTGCTTTATTTATGATAGCACTTTTTATTTTGCCTTTTGCACTGCCGCCAAGTGTAATAAATCGTTTTACCAGCATAGGAAATTTGCAGGATACTTCATCTTCCTACAGAATGTCGATATTGATGGGGTCCCTGCGCATGGCTCAGGACTATTGGCTGACTGGCATAGGCTTGGGTTCACAAGCCTTCAAGGCGATATATCCTAAATACTCACTGGCAGCAGCCTATGCACAACAC
>MGOS01000042.1:1496-7369 GCA_001797185.1 Clostridiales bacterium GWB2_37_7 | reverse complement strand
TATTTATTAGAGCGACCTTAGCACATCAAGGTAAGACAAAGGATGCATTTTTATCCTCTATTATGATTGCAGCTTGCATGGGTATAGCGGGTTACCTGTTACAAGGCTTGGTAGAAAACGTTTGGTATAATTATAGAGTTTTACAGACTTTTTGGGTTGTTTTGGCTATCGGGTTAAGCGCCATAAGGCTGGCAAAAGGAGAGGTTCAGACTGATGATTAAGGTAATACATGTCATAACGGATATGAAAATTGGGGGGGCTGGCAGATGGCTGCTTAACCTTCTGAAATACTGTGATAAAAGAAAGTTTGATATCAAAGTGATCATTCCAAAAGACAGCATGCTTAAAAAAGAGATTAATGACTTGAATATAGAAACCATAGAAATACAAGGCGTTGGGGACAAGTCATTGGATTGGTCCAGTGTAAACGCTTTTTGCAGACTTTTTAGTATAGAAAAACCTCATATCGTTCATACTCATGCCTCTTTATCAGCTCGAATAGCAGCTAGACTAAAGGGAATAAAGCATATTATACACACAAAACACTGCTTAGACAGCCCAAAAACCGGTATGAAGAAGGCCATTGCAGCAGGAATCAATAATAAGCTTAGCAGCAAGATTATAGCTGTATCAGAGGCTGTTAAGAAAAATCTGCTGGAAGCAGGCATATCCCAAAGTAAAATTAGAGTCATCTATGGTGGGGTAGAGGAAATTAATACATTATCTAAAGAAAAAATAAATCAGATTAGAAGCTCTTACGGTGTAGGTGAAAAGGATTTAGTATACGGGATAGTGGCTAGATTGACTGATATAAAAGGTCATAAATATCTTTTACAAGCTGTTGAGAAGGTTGTAAGTAAAAGAGATGACATTAAATTTGTAATAGCAGGAACAGGTCCATTGGAAGAGTCACTAAAGAAAATAGCTGCAGAAAAGGGTTTGAATGAAGTTGTAATTTTTACAGGCTTTATAAAGGATATAGATCAAATCTATAATATAATGGATGTGAACATGATTACCTCTACTTCAGAAGCTTTATGTCTGGCTCTCATAGAAGGAATGTCCTTGGGTAAGCCTATGATTGGAACAAACGTAGGTGGAGTTCCTGAATTGGTTATTCAAAACCAAACCGGCTTGTTGATTGCGCCAGAACATCCTCAAGCTCTAGCTGAAGCAATTATAGAGTTGGCTGACAATGCAGAACTGCGAAATGCTATGGGAATCAAAGCAAAAGAAATGATGCTAGAGAAGTTTTCAGCTTCTGTGATGGCAGCTGAGATACAAAAGCTGTATCAGGAAATTGTGAAATAGGAGGAGAGCTATGAATAAAGAAGAAAAAAATAAAGTACATAAAGGCTTTAATTTGTTGGATATATTTATAATACTTGTCATTGTTGGCCTACTGGGTGGAGGCTGGTATGTATATTCGCAGTATACTGAAGGCTTGCAGAAAAACAAGCAGGCCATTGAATATCAGGTAGAGTTTAAAGGTGTGGACCAGAACTTTGTAGATGCAATTTCCAAGGGTGATTTACTGAGAGAAAGTGTGAAGGGTAATAATCTTGGTTATATGGAAGAAAAGATTGTAGTAGAAGCTACTAATATAAATATAGATTTCTTTAATGGACAGTACAAAGAGGTAATCCTTCCCAACAAGCTGGATGTCATATTAAATATTTCTTCAGAGGCAGAGATAACAGAAAGAAGCATTGCTGTTGGCGGGTTGGGAATTAAGATTGGGCAAAGGCTGTTTGTAAAGG
This sequence comes from Clostridiales bacterium GWB2_37_7, assembly GCA_001797185.1. Classification (GTDB taxonomy): domain Bacteria; phylum Bacillota; class Clostridia; order Lutisporales; family Lutisporaceae; genus GWB2-37-7. Next base: position 5,609 of record MGOS01000042.1, on the reverse strand, counting down.
GTAAAGGCTATGCCAAGGATGGCTTCATACTAAATATAGATATAAAGGAATAGGGAGGATAACCTATGCTTATAAATGAAAAGGGTAAAATATTCGGCAGGATAAATGTTATAGATTTTATTTCATTACTGGTTATAGTCTTACTTATAGCCGGTGGCATTTATAAATTTGTGTTAAGTGATATGAAGGGTGTTTCCAGCAATCCTGATTTGCTTCAATATACTGTAAGCATTAATGATGTGAGAAATTATTCCGTCAATGCCTTAAATATAGATGACAAGCTTTATGACCCCAAAACGGATACCTATATGGGCAAAATAATAGGTAAGGAAGTAAGACCTTTTAGAGAGTATATTACTAAAACGGATGGGAATGTTGCTTTGGCAGAAAAACCGCAACGCTATGAGATATTGCTGACAATAGAGGTGCCGGGAGTAGAAAGCAGCAATGGATATCTTGCTGGCGGCAACAGAGATATTAACAGGCTATCTACTATACAGCTGGCAAGCCGCATGATAGCAATACAACAAGCAAAGGTAGTAGATGTAAAGAGGGTAAAATAAAAAATGACTCAATTGAGTCGTTTTTTATTGTATAGGAAAGTATAATTTCCTATACAATGGGGACCTGTCGTGAAATGGGATATATGGGAAATCAGTGTTCAATGAGGCGAATATGCTAGTGTAAAGGAAGATGGAGTTTCTGATACGATGAGAGAATCCCCATGCCGTAAAAGGAGGGTGCTCAGGGTGCTTGCATCCGTCGAAGGGAACCATAGGGTTCCTTAGCGAAAAATAGTGCGGCGTGAGACGCATTTTTTATTTTAGTAAGTTTACTGCAATTTCTGCATTTTGAATTGCTTTATCTACAAACAGCTGTTTTGCTTCTGTAAGCTGCTCTATGATGGGCTGTCTGTTATTCCATACATGATCTATGGTACGAATGAGCGTTTCATAATCTAGGTTCTCTACATGACCGGCACTGGGCTGTTTTGCATATTCCAAGAAGCCCTCCACCTTAGAGTCATATATTAGTCCGATTACGGGCACTTGAAGACTTACACCGTATATCAAGGCATGTAATCGCATACCTATTATCATATCCATATTTTTTATGATCCCCAAGGTTTGCGGCACACTGTATTTGTTTCTGATGATATAAGGGCTATGCCTCATTAGTGATGCGATGGTATCACTGATTTCCACATCATGAGGATAATGCATAGGAATAAGAACAGGTTGAATACCGTATTTTTCATACATGTAATCAGCCGCCGCTGCAATCTGCTTTGAATAAACTTGGGCGTTTTTCCACTTCCTAATAGATATCGCAACGAAGGGTCTGTCTTTTTTTATTCCTTCTGCTGCAAATACATTTGAAGTTTCATCCTCACTGCAGGGAAGCAGTGTAAAGGCGGGATCAGCTGTTACCAGCACCTTAGGCTTTGTAACCTTGAGACTTTCTATCTCTTTTAAAGAAGCTTCTTCCCGCAGAGTAATGACATCAGCCTTGTTAATAATACGTGAGGTAATTATTCTATTTATTTTTTTGTGTACAGCACCAATACCATTGGAATATAGCATGACCTTAAGACCTAATTTCTTTGCAAGATAAATGGTAGTCAGATAATACATCAAAGAACGAGTACTGGATTCGTCCTGTATAAGATTACCGCCGCCTGTAAGAAATAGCTTTGATTCTTTCATAGCCCTCATTACTTCATTGAAATTAAATCGATTTGCAGCATCTACACCATATATTTTTCTGGTTTCCTCAGGGTTTTTGGATAGCACCAAAATCTTAATATCCTGCTTGCAGCTGTGTAGATGGTCCAAAATGGCCATTAAAATTGCATCATCACCGCTGTTCTCAAAACCATAGTATCCTGATATTAATATATCATACATAAATTTTCCCCTTAATTAACTTAAGAATTATGAAGAAGCTGCATATAAACCTCTAAGTTGTCAGCTACCATTCTTTTGATTGAGTATTGCTGCTCCACAGTATGTCGACAGAAGGCTCCAAAAGCTTCTCTCTCTTCACTAGGCATAGTTGCTACTTTAATAATCTCTTCACAAAATTCCTTGCTGCCTGCCATTTTTTGCCCTCGGCCTGAAAAGTTGGTTTTTATGGCAATATCAATATTGCATTTATCTAACAGTCCAATATAGCCTTGATTTCCAGCTATGATGACAGGGTTAGCTGAAGCCATGCCCTCTAGGGAGGATCTGCCAAAGCCTATAAACAAATCAGCCATGGCAGTAAATTTATTTATATCAGTACGAGGTCCCGTAACTATGATTGAGCCTTCACTTAAAGCTACATTTAGTTTGGCAGCAGCTTCTTTTATGGAATGAAGTATGCCACCGCCGCCCACGATGAAAAATCTAAATTGTTCGACTTGCTGTGAAAGTGGAGTGAGAACCTCCAATATGCTAGTAAGAATATCCTCTCTATCTTTATCAATTCTGCTTACATAAACAATCTTGAAGCAGTCCTCAGGAATATTATATTCCCTCATAAGGCTGCTGTAATCAACAGTGGGTGAGAATTTTTCTGTATCTATTCCATTTATTGTAACCTTGATATTTCTTTCATCAATCTTATAATTATCCAATAGATATTTCTTTACATCTTCGCTGACGGCAATGGTTCTCTGACCCCAGCGGGTAATATATTTGAGACCGCTGCCTGTTTTCCATGTTCCATGAGCTGTGGTTACAAAGGCAAAGTTCATTTTTTTGTGCAGCATATTGCATATAAAGCCAGGGATTCTAGCGTGTGCATGCACTAAGTTGATCTTTTCTTCTAAGATTATTTGCTGCAGCATTTTATAGGCTTTATATACATTGTTTGGCTTTTTGTTATGCAGAGGCACTGCGTAGTGCTTGATACCACAGTCCTCTAAGTCCTTTACAAAAACTCCGCCATTAGAAGCTATTACAACTTTAAAACCTTCACTTCTTAATCCTTTTGCCAGTTCCACTATGTGAGTTTCGGCTCCCCCGATATCAAGACTCATGGTGGTTAGTAAAATATTATACTTATTTTGCATTTTACAGCCTCCATTTATTTGTTTCCTGTCTATATTTAATTGCCTATGCCTATCTTCGAAATAAGGCGAAGTTCAATTATTCTTCTTGTACAGTTATTCTATGAATTTTTGCACCCAGGTTTTTAAGCTTCTCTTCCAGCTTCTCATAACCTCTATCGATATGGCCTATGTTGCTTATTTCTGTTTTGCCTTCTGCCGCCAGACCTGCTACCACCATTGCTGCACCGGCACGCAAATCAGTAGCAAATACAGGGGCGCCGGAAAGCTTGCTTACACCTTCTATAACTGCAACTCTACCCTCAACCTTAATTTTTGCTCCCATTCTCTTGAGCTCATCAAGATACTTAAAACGAGATTCAAATATGCTTTCAGTAATAATGGCAGTACCATCAGATAATGCCAGCAGAACGCTTATAGGCTGCTGCATATCTGTAGGGAAGCCTGGATAAGGCAGGGTTTTTATATTTACGGCCTTTGTTCTAGCCTTGCTTTTAATACGTAGAGAATCTTCGTTTTCTATAATTTCGACGCCCATTTCTCTGAGCTTGGCGGATATAGCCTCTAAGTGGGTTGGTATAACATTTTTTATCAGAACATCACCCCTAGTGGCTGCTGCTGCTGCCATAAAGGTACCGGCTTCCATTTGACCAGGTATTATGGTGTGTTCGCAGCCGTGAAGTATTTCCACTCCTTTTATTTTAATGACGTCTGTTCCCGCACCTATTACTTTTGCTCCCATTGCATTTAAAAAGTTAGCAGTATCAACGATATAAGGCTCCTTTGCAGCATTCTCAATTATGGTTATACCCTTTGCCTTGCAAGCAGCCAGCATAATGTTTATAGTAGCTCCTACGCTCACTACATCGAGATATATTGTTGTGCCTATCAGCTCAGTAGCCTTTGCCTTAATCATGCCATGGGTTATTTTAATTTTTGCTCCCAAGGCCTCAAAACCCTTGATATGTAAATCTATAGGTCTTACGCCTATGTCGCAGCCACCGGGAAAGGGTACTTCTGCTTTGTTAAATTTGCCCAACAATGCCCCTAAAAAGTAG
>MGOS01000042.1:890-1484 GCA_001797185.1 Clostridiales bacterium GWB2_37_7 | reverse complement strand
TTACTGCCATCGATTGTCATAACATTCTTGCTGCTCTCAACCTTAGCACCCATTTGCAGCAGCATATCCTTGAGGTAAGCAACATCTCTTATGTCAGGAAGATTCTTTATGGTGCATTTTGAATCAGCAAGAATTGCCGCTGTCAAAATCGCAAGAGCGGAATTTTTTGCACCGCTGATGGTAACCTCACCCTCTAAACGATGTGAGCCTTCTATAATAATCTTTTCCATTTTTTCGACCCCTTTTAATACAATTTATCTTAAGCATTTTCTTTTTTTAATGATAGATAAGTATATTATACCAAACTTTATAGGATTTCTGCCAATTTGGAAATTTATTTTGCCAAAACTTTAGAGGAATTTTCATTGAAACAGAAAGATTATAGATTAATATTGGAAATTAGACCTGAAATTCTTATGTCGGATGGAATAGGCATCGGGCTTTTATATATGTTATAATTGTTTTGAGTATAAACAAAAACGACTGGTAAGCAGGTGATAATTTGAGAAATACAGTAGAAATAGTAGGAATAAGGGTTGATAAGGTCGATTTTTCAGAAGCTCAAGCTATAGTGAAAGGTTTTCTAGAAAGTGA
>MGOS01000042.1:0-874 GCA_001797185.1 Clostridiales bacterium GWB2_37_7 | reverse complement strand
TTTACACCCAATAGTGAGATCCTTCTGGATGCTGTTAAGGATAGAGAGCTTGGTGATATATTGAATGAAGCTCAATTGGTTATTCCTGATGGCATAGGTGTAGTGATCGCATCAAAATTCTATGGTACACCCTTGAAGGAAAGAGTCACCGGAGTGGATTTGTCTGCCAAAATACTTGAACTGGGCGCCATAAAAAGCAGCAGGGTGTTTTTGTTAGGCGCAACACAAGCCTCTGTCGATCTGGCAGCAGAAAAGATAAAAGAAAATTATGACGGCATCAAAGTAGTAGGTGTTAGAAATGGTTATTTCTTAGAGGACGAGGAAGCGCAAATAATCGAGGAGATCATAAATAGCCAAGCTGATATACTGCTTGTAGGGTTGGGGGCTCCTAAACAGGAGAAATTCATACATAGGCACAAAGATAGCTTGAAGGTTAAAATTGCTGTTGGCATTGGCGGCGGCATAGATATAATATCCGGTACAGCAAAAAGAGCACCGGAGTTTTATCAAAAAGCAGGTTTGGAATGGTTTTATAGATTGTTGAAGCAGCCTAGCAGATTTATGAGAATAACAAAGCTGCCTAAATTTATATTGCTGGCTTTCTTTGATGCAGTATCCAGCAGAGATTAATATATGCATTTATACTTACCTATATATTTCGTGCTAAACAATTTACATTCATTAAAATAGCACGAAATATTATCCGCTGTTTATAATGCATAGGAACATCAGAATCTTCCTTAAACAAATGTTCTGGTCATGCATTTCATAAAAGGCTTCCTTAATCTAAAATTCTTTCATAGAAGCCTTTTTTATAACAAGATTTATTGAAAGTTTTTTGCACTTGTTGCAAAAAACTACCCAAGGCGTTTCA
>MGOS01000041.1 GCA_001797185.1 Clostridiales bacterium GWB2_37_7 | reverse complement strand
ACTTTTTGCATCCGTATTTTTCATAAGCTACTTTACACTACCAGCCTAAATAGCTAATCTCAAACTATTTTAGGCAAGTTATTTATACAAACCAATCTCGAATTGCACCAGCCTTTTTTTAGTTGATACTTTTGTTGATTTTTCTTTCAATCCCAAAGAGTACAAGTACAATCAGTACTATGAAAACAGCCATTATAAAGGCAGCGGCGGTCAATTTCTGGTAGTCAAGCTCAGCAAACATATTGTTCATATAATGCTGCAGCATATAAATGCTGCTGTGAGGATATACGCCTGAAATGAGATAAGCCTCTCTGAATACCTTAAATGAGTTAATAATAGACATTATAAATACGAAAAAAGTAGTAGGAGTAAGGTAAACCAAGGTTATGTTGGTAAACTGCTTCCATACACCCGCACCATCTATCCTTGCTGCCTCATAAAACTCAATAGGTATGTTTTGCAGCCCGGACAAAAAAAGCACCATACTATATCCAATGTTTTTCCATAGGTAAACAATAATGATGATACCCCTTGCCCAGTCTGTCTTCATCCAGTCCACAGGATTTTGTCCAAACGCTGTAATCAGAGCATTTAAAGCTCCATTGATATCAAAAATAGACTGCATAACGAAGACGATTGAAGCGACAGGCACAACCAGCGGAGTGATGAACAAAGTACGGAAAATACTTTTACCAACTATCTTTTTGTTTAATAAAATTGCCAGCCCAAGGGAAAGTATTATATTCAAAGGTACACTTAAGCTAGTGAATATGGCAGTGTTGGTTACTGCCTTCATAAAGCTTGGGTTTTTTATCAAATCAATATAATTCTGCAAGCCCACAAATTCCTCGTTGAAGGAGTTGTTTACAAGAGAATAATACATTCCCCCCAAAAAAGGAATTGCATAAAAAACAGAAAAGCCTATGATACTTGGAGTCAGGAAAATCCATGCCAAATGTTTATCTTTTATTTTAAACTTCTTCCTCATCGCCGCCTCCTTGATTCTAGTTCAGTCCACTTCGCTTTATTGAACGCTTTTATCACACAATTTTATATTAATTGCAAAAGCTTTAGATTTTCTTTAGATAATAAAAAAATATTACCAATGTAAAATTTTAATGAAATATAAAGAATTGTGATGTAATATTATTTTGAGGTGATATTATGAGATTGTTATTGGTAGAAGATGAGAAGCGGCTTTCTGAAGCTCTTGAATATATTTTGAAGAAAAATAAGTATTCCGTAGATACAGCCTATGACGGCGAAGCAGGGGAAGATATGGCGAAGACAGGTATTTATGACTTGATCATCTTAGACAGGATGCTGCCCAAAAAAGAAGGTGTTGAGATATTGAGAAATGTAAGGTCACAGGGAATAAATACCCCTGTGCTTTTCCTCACTGCGAGAGATACAATTGAAAACAAAGTGGAAGGTCTTGATGCCGGAGCGGATGATTACTTGATTAAGCCTTTTTCCAATGAAGAGCTTCTTGCACGGGTCAGGGCTCTTTCTAGAAGACAAGGTGAAATATTGTTAAATAAATGTTTGCACGCTGGGAACATAGCCCTTGATACTGCTCACTGTAAAGTCACCTGCGGTGAGAATAATACTGTGAAGCTTACCTTGAAAGAATGCCAGCTATTAGAGCTCCTTATTAAAAACAAGGGTCAAGTTATCACAAAGGAGCAAATACTCGATAGGATATGGGGCTTTGATATAGATGCAGATTATAATAATGTAGAGATATTTATCCATTATCTTCGTAAGAAGTTGGACCATGGTGCTGCCAATGTTCGCATTAACACAGTTAGAGGAATAGGATACTGCTTGGAGGAAGGAAAAAATGTTTAATAAGCTCAAGCTAAAACTCACCTTAGCAAATGTGATTGTTGTTGGTTTAATCTTTATTTTTGTCTTTACAGGTGTCTATGTTACAATGTACAACTCCATAGTCAGCCAATCAGGGCAGTTAATGAATCTACTGACTTACAGCATTATCAGCGGAGAGGAGCCTCAAAATCCTAAATTATTGGGACTCTTGGGAAAACAAGATTTTATCATTGCCAATCTAACCAGCAAAGGTCAGCTAATCGACTATAATGGTACACCGCTCATATCGACACTGTCGAGTAAGTATGTGAATGAGTTGGTTGACAAAACAATGGCCGAAGGGGGTAAAACTAATTTCCTGTTTATCAAGATTGTGAATCCTCCTGATAATAAACCTATACAAATTGCAATGAAATCAAGTACTATACAATCAAGCTCCGGAAATATTTACCTCGCCCGGTTATTTAAAAAGCAGGACAACAGCTTATCAATTATTTTAATCAACATCGACTACGAAAACAGTCTTTTGAAATCCTTGCGATATAATCTGATTATTGTCGCTTTTGCAGGCCTTGGTTTGGTATTCGGAGGCAGCCTATTTATGGCAGGCAAAGTTGTAAAGCCCATTAAGGCAGCTTGGGAAAAACAAAAGAACTTTGTTGCAGATGCGTCCCATGAGCTTCGGACACCGCTTTCAGTTATGCAGACAAATCTTGAGCTTGTTATGGGCAATAAGGAAGAAACTGTTGAAAGTCAGGCTAATTGGCTTGAAAACATCTATTTTGAAAATAAGCATATGACGAGGTTGGTTGACGATTTGCTATTACTGGCCAGAGCTGACTCCGGTCAAAAGCTACTGGAGTTGGAGAATTTTTCATTGAGTACAACAGTCGAAAAGACTGCTGCTGCTTTTGTACCAGTAACGGAAGAAAGGAATATAAAATTTGATTACGCCATTGATCCGAACGTAAATTTCTTTGGTGATGAATCAAAGATAAAACAGCTTGTTGTAATCCTGTTAGACAACGCTGTCAAATATACGCCCCAAAATTGCAGTATATCCCTTGAACTAAAAAATAATAAGGACAGCATAGAATTGATTGTATCCGATACAGGAGAAGGCATCGACAAGGAAAACCTCGAAAAAATATTTGAACGCTTCTATCGTATTGATAAAGCCAGAAGTAGTGAAAATGGTGGAATAGGGCTTGGACTTTCCATTGCAAGCTGGATAGTAAAGGAACATCGAGGTACAATAAATGTCTTTAGCACATTGGGCGAAGGTACAACGTTTAAGGTACTATTTCTTAAATACGAGAAGAAAAGAAAATAGTTATATTTCTAGATGTTGCTGCGAGATGCAGCACATAAGTACTATATAATTGCAAGAAAGGTTAAATCAGCTCCAAATTGGAAACTGATTTAACCTTTTTTGTAAGGCTGTTCTTATAGCAAATCCCTATAATTTTTTGGCTATAACATTAATTTCACGAGGTGTTCCAAAGCTATGAAACTCAGTTTTATCAGGTGTGACGCATTTTTCTATTGGACATACAACCCAGCATAGTCCACAGCCTACACATTTTTCTTCATCTACGTTAGGTCTTCTATTTTCAGAATCCCACTTAATCGCCTGATGTCCTCCATCATAGCAGGAAATATAGCAGCGTCCACAGCCTACACATTTATTATGATCATACTTAGGATAAACCTTGAAGTCCCGATCAATGTTTTCAGCTGGTACTATGTTAGGCAGCGCTGCTCCAACAATATCTGAAAGCCTATCTATACTCTTTTCTTCCATCCAATAGGATAAGCCGCTTATCATATCTTCAACAACTCTATATCCATACTGCATAATTGAAGTGGTAACTTGAACGTTTGTTGCTCCTACAAGCAAAAATTCCAAAGCATCAGCCCATGTTTCGATTCCTCCTATACCACTTAATGGAATGCCCTTCAACTGTGGATCTTTTGCCATCTGAGCAATAAATCTAAGAGCTATCGGTTTTACTGCTTTTCCCGAATAACCTGATATAGATGATTTTCCATTTACTATTGGCAAGCAAGTAAAATGATCAAAATCTACCTCAGTTATACTCTTAATTGTATTTATTGCAGAAATACCAGTCGCCCCACCTTTTATTGCAGCACGAGCAGCTATCTCCATGGTTGTAATATTTGGAGTCATTTTAGCTATAACAGGCAAATGGGTACCAGATCTAACTGCAGCAGAATATTTTTCTACAAGCTCTGGACTCGTTCCAACATCAGAACCCATTGCATGAGATGTCATTTGCGGGCAAGAAAAATTGCACTCTATTATATCTGCGCCTGTTTCAGTAACTGCCTTTGCTAATTTTACCCACTCTTCTTCATTTTCCCCCATAATTGAAGCAACAAGCACCTTATTAGGAAAATCTCTTTTGAGTTTCGCCATCATCTCAAGATTTTTCTCTGTTGGTTTATCTGATATCATTTCCATATTCTTAAAGCCTACGAAAGCAGTTCCCTCTTTACGTGTTGCATCAAATCTTGGGGAACATTCTTGAGGTATCCAATAGCCTACTGTTTTATAATATATTCCGCCCCAACCGCTTTCCAAAGCTTTTTTGCACATATCGTAATTGCTGCCTACTGGTGAAGAGCTTAGGAAAAAAGGGTTTTCACACTTCACTCCACAAAACTCGATAGATAAATCTTTATGTTTTGCCATACTATCTCTCTCCCTCCTTTTGAACAGCTGCTTCTTCTGCAATATGACTGCAATTTTTCTTATGTGACAGGTACTCATGGATGGAATTAGCAGCAGCCTTTCCTCGTGCCACTGCTTCGACTACTGTTTTTCCTCCATTTACAATATCACCAGCTGCAAAAACATACTCAATATTAGTCTTTCCATTTTCCTGGTCCGAAACTGCAAGGCCTTTGCCATTTACCTCAAGACCTGTATAGGATATTTCCTCAGCTTTTTGACCTATTGCCTGTATTACAAGTTCAGCCTTTAGCTGTATATTTGATTCCGGAACTTCAGCAAAAGTATTTCTATCTAACCAATCAAGTCCAACTGCTTTAATAGCCTTTACTTTGCCATTTTCTCCTAAAATTTCTACTGGCTTAAAGCTTGGGAGCACACATATTCCCAATCCATTTACATGCTCCAGTTCAGCCTTAGTAGCAGGCATTTCCTCAACCGTTCTCCTATAAATGATTGTTACTTTTTTTGCTCCAAGTAGCTTTGCTGTCGTTGCGCAATCCATAGCTACATCTCCGCCACCAATAATTATTACATCATTTGGAATTTCTATAGCTCCCTGAGTTGGCTTTGCAGCAGATAGAAAATCAACAGCTGTTGTTACCCCCGAAAGCTCAACTCCAGGAATACTTAGAACTACTGGACTCTGAAGACCTACAGTGACACAAATAGCTTCATATCCGTCTTCTTTTAACTGATCTATTGTCAGGTCAGTTCCAATTCTTGTATTCATTTTAAACTCTACGCCCAAGCTTTTAATATAATCTACTTCATAATCTACTATTTCTTGAGGCAGTCTTGAAGGTACAATACCATATGTCAACCATCCCCCTGCCTTTTCCTTGCCTTCGAAAATAGTTGCTTTGTATCCTTTTAATGACAATACTGCAGCTGCTGCAAGTCCTGCTGGGCCTGAACCAATAACTGCTACCTTTTGGAGCTTCGTTTCTGGGGATTCAAGAGTTTTCTTACAAAATGACTTTTCAAAGTCCATGGCATATCTTTGAAGCCCACCTATATCAATTGGTCTGTCAATGCCTGTTCTGGAGCAGGCTTCCTCACAAAGCTTGTCATAGGGACAGACTCTTGCACAGCATGCACCAAGTATATTCCCTTCTCTAATAGTCTCAACAGCACCCGATACATTTCTAAATCTTATTGACCTTATAAATCGCTCCGGATTTGTACCTGCCGGACATGCTTTGCTGCATGGTGCATCATGGCATAGCAAGCATCTGGAAGCCTCCTCAATGGCATTTAATGGAGAATAAGCTCTTTTTGTCTCTTCTAGATAATCCTTACACATCATTTGAACTCCTCCTTAATAAACTATATTACTTACGAGGGCGGCATTTTATAAATCTGCCCCATCCTGGTTCTCCGACAAATTCACCATTGTTGTAAACTAGTTTGCCTCGTGAAAATGTCATCACTGGATATCCTTTTAACTCTACATCTTCCCAGATGGTATAATCTACATCTGAATGCATATTGTCCTTTGAAACTATAAATTTCTTGTCTGGATCATATATTACTATATCAGCATCGGCTCCAACAGCAATTGTTCCTTTTTCTGGAGCACATCCAAATATTTTTGCAACATTTGCAGCACAAACCTCAACTGCCTTATTAAAGGATATACGTCCTTTGTTGGCTTCACTGAGCATATAAGGATAGAGATTCTCTATTCCCATACATCCATTTGGTATTTTTGTAAAATTATTTATACCCCAATCTTTTTCATAGGATTGGAAAGGACAATGGTCTGTTGCTACAGTAACAATATCTCCGCGTTTAATTCCTTCCCATAATGCAGTTTGACTTTCTTGAGCTTTTATCGGAGGTGAGCATACCCAATTCCTTCCATCCTCCCTTTTATAGACTTCATTTGTAAAATGCAGATATTGCGGGCAGGTTTCTGCATATATTTCATAACCTTCATCTTTTGCCTTTGTAACTTCATCCAACCCTTCCTTGTTTGCCAGATGCACAATGTACAGTGGAGCATTAAAGGCTTTTGCCCAGTGTATCGCTCTTTTATCAGCTTCAGCTTCAACAAATTCAGGTCGACTTTCATAATGATACCATGCTGAAGTTTTTCCCTCAGATATAAATTTTTCGATTCTTTTATCTATAACATCTGGATTTTCTGCATGAACGGCAACGAGGCATCCTGTTTCCTTAGATTTTTCTAAGGCTAATGCCAGTACGCCATCATCAACCATGAGTCCTTCCTTTTTATAAACCATAAAAAGCTTAAAACTGGGTACTCCATATTCTGCTGAAGCGCCAAACTCATCTAAAACTGCAGGTGTTAAGTCTGTTATAGCTGTGTGAAAAGCATAATCCACACATGCCTGAGGATCACACAACTGCTTTCTGCCTTCAACTGCTTCAATTAAACCTTGACCCTTTCTCTGAATCACAAAATCAAATACAGTTGTCACTCCTCCGCAAGCAGCTGCACGTGTACCAGCTTCATAACTGTCCGCAGAAGTTGTACCTCCGAAAGGCATCTGAAGATGCGTGTGGGCATCAATAGCACCAGGTAATACATACTTTCCAGCCGCATCAACCATTTCTGCACCTTGTAGCATAATATTATGTCCGATCATGACAATCTTTCCATCTTTTACTGCTATATCAGCTTTATATGTATCATTTGCTGTAATGATTGTTCCATTTTTAATTACTAAGTCCATTAGATTACACCCCCTAGTAAATTAGTTAATTTACTTATTATTAGGTAAAAAAGGGATAGGCATTTTTACCGACCCCTTTTTTACTGTACTAAGAACTAGTTAATTATTCTGTCATATCTGAAAACTCTTTGTCTGATATTAATGAAGTTGAGTCGCTTTTCATAAACACTGGATATAAGAACAGTGCAATCAAGAAGCCAATAATCCAACCATTATCCGCAAAGAATGTCAAGGATGGCACGACTTTCCCCAGCAGTGGAAGAATGGCGGATATAATCCATACCCATATCGCTTTCATATTGAAGCCATTTTTATACCAGTACCTTCCATCCTTTCCTTTGAACAAACCGTTAAGGTCAATTGTTTTCTTTCGGAAAATATAGTAGTCAGCGATATACATGCCAGCAAGTGGTCCAAGGAACAAACCATAGGTTCCTAGCCAACCGAAAATATATGCTCCTGCGCTGGATAGAAGCTTCCATGGCATGATAGCTACACCAGCTAAGCCAGTTATCAATGTGCCCATCTTGTAGCTTATCTTCTTAGGATTTAGGTTAGATATCCCATTTGCTGGAGCTACTACGTTGGCTGCAATATTTGTAGTCAGTGTTGCAATTATTATACCTATAGCTCCAAGAACCGCGACGAAAGGATTTCCTATTTTCGAAATAACCACTACCGGGTCCCATATAAATTCGCCATATACTAAACCAGTTGCTCCAGTTACGAATACTCCAACAAAGGCAAACAATGCCATAGTTGTCGGCAAACCAAGGAGTTGACCTCTAAACTGATCTTTTTGTGTTTTTGCATAACGACTAAAATCAGGAATATTAAGCGAAAGTGTAGACCAGAATGCAATATTTGCTGTTAGTCCCGGCAAGAAAACAGACCAGAACTTGCCAGGTGTGTAAGTAGCTTGTGCTCTTAAAACATCACCTATGCCCTTATCTACAGAGCCCACAGCGCTAACAGCCCAAATCAAAAGCCCTAGAGAAAGCACTCCTAGTATAGGCGCACCCCAGGCCTCCATGAATTTTATTGTTTCAGCACCCCTATACGCAATCCATACATTGCAGCCCCAGAATAAGAAGAAGGCAATCCAAATGCCTAGATTCCAATCTGCCCACGATGGGCTGATAATACCAATAACCGCATTAATAGCTCCGCCACCTATCCAACTTTGGATACCAAACCAGCCTGCTGCAACTATGGCACGAGTTATTGATGCAATATGAGCACCCTTTACTCCAAAGCTCAGTCTGGCAAATACGGGATATGGTATGCCATATTTTGTGCCTGCATGGGAGTTCAGCTGCATCGGTATAAGAATAATCAGGTTTGCCAGTGCAATATTAAATATTGCCTGCCACCAAGAAAGTCCGGCAGCCATCAAGCCGGATGCCATCATATATGTCGGTATGCAAACTGACATGCCAATCCATAGTGCGGCTATGTGGTATGTGCCCCATGTTCTTTCTTTCAACTTTGTTGGCGCCAAATCATCATTGTAATACTCGTTGTTCTTAAGATTTTCACGTGCACTTTCTGTCAATTCAAAAAGACCATTTACCTCTCTCTGTGTCTTTAAACCCTCCATTAATTCACACCTCCATTAATAATATGGATAATAAATACAGGTAATAGGAAACTAGAATTCGTTCATCATTGCCGAAGCCTCACCCCTTTGCATATCATTCTATTCTGCTTTGTTATGACATCGAAGCTTTACCAAGGACTGCGCCTTTAGAAGACTTGTATACAGCTCCTCCTTATTCTTTGTCAATATCTAAGATTGTCTGCAGCAATACATTCGCACCCTTCCAGCAAGCATCAAATGGTGTTTTTTCTATTTCGCAATGGCTGTGTCCACCAATACTTGGAACAAATATAAAGGATGTAGGCATCATATCTGATACATATTGAGCATCATGTCCCGGACCACTGTACATTCTCTTATATGATAAGCCATATTCTTTTGCATTTTTCTCCACAAAATCAACCATTTTTCTATTAAAAGCAACAGTATTCCGTGACCACAATTGCTTATAGCTAACCTTACATTTTGCAAGTTCTCTTGGAATGTTTTCGATAATTTGAACAACCTGCTTTATCACTTCTGGGTCCTGATGTCTTGAATCTAAGGTAAACTTAACATGAGCCGGTATAATTGTATGGACATTCGGCGAACAATTGATTCTCCCCGTAGTATACACCAGCTTACCATCAAGCTTATCAAGCTTACTATGCAGATACTGAATGGCCTCGGAAGCTGCCAAAAGCGCATCCTGTCTCATTTTTTGGGGAACGCTTCCGGCATGACCGGCCTGACCGATAAATTCAAATTCATAATTTACCATTCCAACTACGCCTTCTACGACACCAATATCCATTTTTTCAGCTTCAAGCACTGGACCTTGCTCAATATGCAATTCTACAAAAGCCCTATAATCCTGTGGATTCATTCTGTTTTTCTCATCACCCTTGTATCCGCTTGCATCCAGGGCTTCACCAAAGGTTATTCCTTCCTTATCCTTTGAAGTCAGCATTTTTGTCTTATCAAATTTACCGGTAATAACGCCTGATGACATCATAGCAGGGTCAAAACGAGCCCCTTCCTCGTTGGTCCAGATCATAACTGTAATTGGATGGCGGTGGGGAACCTTCTCTGTAACGATGGTTTCAACTGCTTCCATTGCAGTCAATACACCTAAAATGCCATCATAGTTCCCGCCTTGTATTACTGAATCGGTATGCGATCCCATTGCAATACGAGGAAGATCTTCTGATCCTTTGATGGTAGCATATATATTTGCCATATCGTCAGTTACAATATCTGCACCCAGTGCTTTCATTCTCTTGCAAAATTCTGCTCTTGCCTGTAAATCTGGTTCTGATAAGCATAACCTTGTTATTCCACCTTTTCCAGTATCGCCGAATTTACTAAATGCAAAGATTTTATCCTGCAGCCTTTCTTTGTCACAACTCAACATCTTTCCACACTCCCCTTTATAAATACTTTATAGAATCATAATCTTTGTCAAAAAACAATGCTTTTTTTCTATTAATATCAGTTGAATACGCTCTACTTGTTATACAACTAGTGTATTAGCAGTAAAAAGAAAATATGTTATCAGCAATTTAAATTATATACAAGCTGTATGCTCAGCTTCTCATATGATCATACTATCTACAAAGTCAAGTACTCTGTCCATTATTTCCATGGCTTCACCCAGCTGTTCTTCAGTAATTATCAGTGGTGGAGCGATTATTATCATATTTTCATGGGTATATGTCCAGAAGCCCTCACTTACCAACATACCCAATATTTTCTTCATAATCTTGCCAGGATCTCTGCCATAGTCCACTAGAGGCGCTTTTGTAGCTTTGTCCTTTACCAGCTCAATGCAGGAAAATAATCCTATATAACGTACGTCTCCGACACAGGGGTGCTTTTCCTTCATGTCCTCAAGTATCGTTCCAATAACCTTCCCCATATTTCTGGAATTTTCTATCAATCTCTCATCCTTGTACAGGTCTATAGTAGCACAAGCCGCTGCACAGCCTAAGGGATGTCCGCTGTAAGTCAGTCCGCACCAAAGCATGTTATCATCAAAGTGTTTGGATATTTCCTTACTGACAATAACCCCTCCCAAAGGCACATATCCGCAGGTTGAACCCTTGGCAAAGGTAATCAGGTCCGGTTTAACGTTCCAATGATTGACTGCAAACCATTCGCCGGTTCTTCCCCAACCTGCCATGACTTCGTCGCAAACCATGACGATTCCGAACTCATCACAGAGATCTCTTACCCCCTGCAAATAACCGTCAGGTGGTATTATAATGCCATTGCTGCCTGTAACAGTCTCCAGGAAAATAGCAGCAATATATTCCGATCCTTCATACAATATCTGCTCTCTCAATTGGCTGATGTAATAATCGGTAGCCTCCTTGTCATCCTTGAAAGGGAAGGGAGCCCTGTATAAATACGGATCAAAAAACTTGACAAAGCCAGCTATGCCCGGTTCGCTTGGGAACCTCCTCTGCTCTCCAGAGAGATTTGCTGCTCCATAGGAAGCGCCATGATAAGACCTATATCTTGAAAAAATTTTATTTTTACCCGTAAACATCCTAGCAATTTTTATTGCGTTTTCATTTGCTTCCGCTCCCGCATTAACAAAGAAAACCTTGCCCATATTATCTGGGCTAACCTCAATTATTTTCCTTGCAGCTTCGGATTTTGAGTCAAAGGCAAAGGCAGGTCCCATAAAGGCCATTTTATCAGCCTGTTCTTTAATTGCCTCAACTACCTTTCTGTTTCCGTGTCCAATATTTAGATTGACCAATTGAGAAGACATATCCATATATCTTTTTCCCTCTGCATCCCAGAAATAAATTCCTTCTGCCTTTGTGACAACAATTGGATTCAATGCCCCCTGGGTACTCCACGAATGAAGATTGTATGACAAGTCGTCACATTTTATTTTATTACCGTAATCCATAGCATTTTGAACCATTTATTTCTCCTCCTTTAAATATTGGCTCAGTCATTTATTACATCCCCAAACAACTCCTCATCTGTTGGCTTAACAGGTGGAAAAGGCCTTGATACCCAAGTTGTGTTGATCAGATGCTTCCAAGTAATGTTTTCTGATACAATGTTTCCACCCCATGAACCACAACCAAGGCTTGTAGTAAATGGAAGTCCATTAAACCAATTTCCTGTATTAGCTAATGCATGACCCTGTCTTACATTCATACGACTAACCTTTGTTTTATGGGCAAGCTCCATAATATGCTCTTCATTAAAGGA
>MGOS01000040.1:2541-6678 GCA_001797185.1 Clostridiales bacterium GWB2_37_7 | reverse complement strand
TTTAAGGTAGGCTCAGTGAAAGGGTCCTTATACTACGTCAGCAATTCGGCCCTCTCGAATTAACCATACGATGCTGGCCCAACCAGTGAGGAAGTGAGGACACTGTGGCAATATCAATTCTGATTGTGGATAACGATGAAATTACACGGGATATTCTCTTTCGGCTTGTTTCTAACAGTTTACCAAGTGCTATCTTGCACGTGACTGCCAGATTTGAGTTGGCACTATACCTATGTGAAACGTTCCAGGTAGATATCCTTGTAACAACAACCTCAATGCCACCAACTAGCAGTAATGACATGATTGAAGCAGTTAGAGGGATAAAATACAACCCAACAAAGATCATCATAATGACAAGCTCTGGTGATCAGAAAGTATTGGATAAACTGTCTGATATACCAAACACCTACATAATTCAGAAGCCTATCAATATGAATGAGTTGATCGACCTAATCAAAGAGAAAATCGCGGAGATAGAAATAGGACGTTTAGGACAATCCCGCTCGACCCTCTAAGTTAGGCATCGGAACTGGACCCCGGTGTTCTCTTAAACTAAGTGCTGGATTTACGTCTCGTTCTTGCTGAGGAAAGGCTTGCTACTGAGGATATGTGGCGGGGTTGATTATGCTGCGGTGTCATCGGTACTGCCTTCTTCACCTTCTTGTCTGCCAAGTATGTAGTCGCTGGCATGTTGAGCCTGGGCAGCGGCCATTACGAGAAGCTTCTTATCGTTCTTCAGGGCCTTAAGCCATCCAGATATATATGCCGCTGAGTTCTCCAACACCTCCTGCTCGATACCAGCATGTCCACACAAAAAGGCCGCTCCCATCTCAGCCACCAACTCCTCTTTAGAATACTCATGGCTCCCAAAGTAAGATGGTTCCAGTATGCCCTTCCTCCCTACCCTGCTTGCATGTCCGGTACTATGGGCAAGCTCATGGAATGCTGTGCTGTAATACTCCTCCGGTGACTGGAAAGCTGAGGGTTCCGGTAGCTTGATGTAATCGAGCATGGGGCTGTAACAGGCGTTGCCACCGTGTCTAATCTCTGGCCTCATAGGCATTCCTGCTATGATCTGCTCGGCTCTCTCAATAGGGGTGAAAGGGTTCATTGTGGTCTCTGGTGAGGGTGGTGCTTCAATGCCTTCGACTTGGCAGATATTGAAGACGTTGTAGTATCTCAAGATCGGCACCTTGCCATTCCCAATGGACTCCTCGCCATCGGCACCATCAGCATCCTTGCGGTCAATCCACTTCCAGAATATGACAGGGGTTGACTTCTCTCCCTTGCGGACATGACCGCCCTTCTCAGTTGCTTGCTTGAAGGTAAGCCAATATGAGCTGCTGTACTGCTGGCATCCCAAGAGGAAGATGTTGATACCCCTGTATTCCTTCTTGGATATGAGGTTTTTCGGATAGTTGCTTGCTGCATGCCAGCTCTTACGCCATGGGACAGTTCCCTGCTTCAATAACTCCATGATTTTGCTGTTGATTACCTCATAGACCTTAGTGGACATGATGATCTCCTTCGTTGGACGCAGGTATCCCTGTACGGGAATACCGCTTGTTGTACTGCTTGGTTTGTGAATGGTGGATTGATGTTACTGGTAGGACTGAATGGAAGGGCTTGTTGCTACTCTACTGGATCACCTCCTTTGAAATGAAGAAAGCCATGATCAGTTAAGACCATGGCTCTTTTTTGGAAGGCCGGGGTTCGGGATTACAGCTTTTCACATTCTTTTATTTCATCTGTCTACTAGGATGCTATGAACCTTTTGAATTCACAATAACTTCAATTATTGAAAATATCAGGTTTTACAATAGTAAAAGCAGAGAATAAGACGTTCACCAAGAATGCATGCATCTTACTCGGGTCCATTAGCGCAGCCGGGGCTGGATCAGCATCAAGCATATAATACATATGATTGCGATCCCGTGATACTGCTACGAAGCCGCCAACCTTGGCCTTGGAGTTATAGTGAGAAATAACATCATCAATGCTTACTTTTGACCTAGCTAAATCAGAATCAGGCATAACAATATTTGTGTCGACCCTAACCAAAAATCCATTATCTTTGACAATTATCAAACCAAATAATTTATTACGATCCATTCCAAACTTGAAAAAAACTTTAGGTGACACCTCTTCAGGATTGTTAATGTAAGTAAACAAGGCATTTATCTCAAAATCATTCTTACCTAAACTAAACAAATCAGTACTAAAAGGACCATCTTCAAACTGGAATTCACATGAGCTAATATGATACATGGCACCACTAATTACATCATAGAATCTAGATTTGCTCATTTAGCTTTGATCTCCTTTAACTACCCAATCAACAATAATGTTTGCCTTTACGCTGCCTTTTTCTAAAACCAAACAATCCAATCAACCCAGAACCAAGAAGCCACGAAGCAGCAGGTATTGGTGTTGTTGCCACTGAGTCGGGTGTCAGAAGAAAAGCTGTTTCATGGCCGTTCAAAATTCCTTTTCCTACTATTTGCCCTAAATCGTTGATATCGCTTGCATAGGTCAAGTTCCAGCCGTTTGCTGCATCCACAAGACTGTTGAGATCTGTCGCAGTACCATTGCTGTACACAACAGCACGTCCCGTCCCCCAGACTCCAGTTGGACTATAATTCTGCGCATACCCAACTGCTAATCCAGAGTTGTTGATGCTGTTTGCGAAGCTAAAATTATCTCCTTCTCCAGGGAGAGTACCGAGATCAACAACATTGCCGTTGCTAAAGAGGGCAGCATGAGCAGTTCCATTGTCACCACCAGTGTAAGCAAACCCAACTGCCTGACCTGAATTGTTGATACTAAAGGCAGCACTTTGGGAGCCTCCGAGACCACCGAGGTTAGTAACTTGCCCGTTACCGTAGAGAGTTGCGTAGGAAGGACCGTCATAAATAGACGTAGTTGAGTAGCCAACGGCCTGCCCTGAATTGTTGATGCTGTAGGCATAACTGGCATGTCCTCCAGGCAGTATTCCGAGAGCAGTAGCTATGCCATTGCTGAATAGCACTGCTTGAGTGTAATGTGAATTAGTTGATAAAGCAGTACCTACTGCTTGCCCCATATCATTTATACTGTTGGCAACACTAAAAGCATAACCTGGTAAAGTACCTAGGACAGTTTCAGTACCATTATTGTAGAGAGCTGCGTATCCATTAGAATTATTTCCAACAATCTGTCCGGCATTGTTGATTCCAATTGCTCCAATGTTGCCAAGATCTGCTACCCTTCCATTGCTAAATAAGACGGGATGATAATCACCATTGGCAGTTTGAGCCACCCCCAACACTTGGCCAGAGTTGTTGATCCTTTGAGCATTACTTTCAATTCCGCCTAAGGTGCCAAGATTGGTAATAGTATAACCGCCAGCATTTGCCATGGCTACGCTTGACACAATTACAACTCCAACTGTCACCGCTGTACCTACCAACCGTCCAGTAACAGACAATCCCTTCCATGCAATACCCTGTCGGATCATGTTTCCTCCAATGACACGTATTATGTTTGATAGCTGCAAAATGAAAAGCCCCCAGAGACAATGGGTGCAATAATGCATCACCATGACTCCAGGGGCCACTGGTCCCTCCATAGAGGTCAGCCGGATACCCTAAACACCAACACCGCCAGCTATACCACTTTTAATTTGTATTTTCAAGTCACATGTTTTCTAATTTAGGTGCGTAGCTCATACCAACCCATAGTTGTAATCTCCCGACAAGGAGACTTTGCTATGGGTGATGTGGTTACTTCAAGGGATATTGGTCTAAAGATCAAGGCATTAAGGCAGCAGGCAGGGCTATCACAAGAGAAGCTTGCAGAGATGGTGGGGGTCACCTTTCAACAGGTGCAAAAGTACGAGAACGGTCAGACTACCCTTAATGTGACCAAGCTCCAAGCCATAGCTCAGGCTCTTAAGGCATCTGTGACCGAGTTCTTTACCTCGGAACCTACTCAGGGTGTGAGACTTACAGATGAAGAGGATCAGCTACTACAGGCATTCAGGAAGGTGAAGAGTGGTGAGCTAAGGGAGTGCATACTAAAGCTGGTGGGGAATGTGAATAAGAGGGTAAAATAATAAGCCCCCCCCTGCATAGTTAGGCAGAACAATAGTCGCGAGTA
>MGOS01000040.1:2314-2428 GCA_001797185.1 Clostridiales bacterium GWB2_37_7 | reverse complement strand
CATGGCTAGACCCTCTATTCTATTTTAATCGTTCTTTTGTTGTGAAAGAATCACGTCGGAAAAGAAGTGCCACAACAGCCTAGGCTACTACAGAACCTTCTCTTTGGTTAAAAA
>MGOS01000040.1:442-2219 GCA_001797185.1 Clostridiales bacterium GWB2_37_7 | reverse complement strand
CGATGTACTTAAGAAGCGGATCATCAGTTATCTTTTTTCTTAGGCCGAGTACCGCCAGAATAACCCTGAAGACCTGGAGTTGATAGTATGTATTTTGCTCTCCCTTATATAATGCCACCAAAGCATCTTTAGCAAAAACGGCTTTTTGGTATATTGGATACGAAAAATCAGCAATGTACGTTTTTATCAACTCTTCGCCAGCAAGTACATCCGCCGCCCCAATAGGCGTTTCATCAGCATACGTAGGATTTTCTTTTCCATGAAGGAGGCAAGATAATAAGTCATACCCCATTTTTTGGGAATGGTTCTGGTTCGTATGTTCCAATAGCTTTCTAAGGCTGGTAATACGATGCACCTTGTTCAATTCTTCTTTACCAGCATTTTGTGATAGCAATATCGGTAAAGATTTTATGTCATTATCTGTTATCTCAATTTCTGAAATTATACCGTCGCTATTTTTAAGGAAATATGCACTTACGTTTTCACCACTTGGCTTGTTATTTACTACAAAATCAATTACAGGTTGAAAATCATGAGTGAGCATCAAGACAGTCTTTTTATGGAAACTTTTATGTTTTGTATGGTTCATAAAAAGACGATTTATGATTGCGTATTTCTTATTGCTATCAAAAGAAGAAATAGGATCGTCTAAAATAATAATATCAGGTTTTTGGCTAAGTGCATAATGCATGAATAAAACAAGAGCAAAAGCGTTTCTCTCTCCCCAGCTTAGATGCAATTTAATATTGTTAACTTGAACGTCATCTTTTATCTTGGATTTGTATTTTAGCGTGGCTTTAGTTATGCCTTCTGATTCATGCTTTATCTCCAAGCAATAATTAATGTCCGATTTGTTCAAAAAGTCGTTTATGTCAGTGACAGCCTTTTCAGTCGCGGTACCGATTAGCCCCTTAAGTGTTCCAATGTCCTTTTTAAGGGCTTCTGTTTCTTTTAACACTAATCCTATCTTAGAGTTGATAGAATTGATAAGTTCGACAACTTTATCATTATTAAACATGTACAAGACTGTACTGTCAATAATCAAACCATTAAGTTGCTCGTCCAGTTTAGATATGTCTTCGCGTTTCACCTTGGAAGAGTTAAATTCGACAACCTTCTTTATTCTATCAACTAGATACTTCAAATCATCGTAAAAACGCTTTACCCAGAGATTGACAGTTTCTTCATCAGACGTTTCTTTTATGCATTTATATAATATTTGGCATTTACTTTCATCCATGTATTCTTTGACATCATCGAAGTAAGATATCATATCCTTGATGTTTTTTACATTAGATTTCGTGTATGCTGCAGTGAATATTTTCTTTTCTTTTTCGTACTCTTTCCCCAAGTCTTCGGTGCAGAATGGGCAGATACTATTGTCGTCGTACTTGCACCCATCTGTTTTCCACCCAACCCAATCTACATTGTACTCTTTATCCATCAGTGGTTGATATTTCTTGATAGTCTCTGGAAGTTTAAATATGCTTTCAGAACTAGTTAGGCTCTTTATCAATCCAGTTTGTTTGAAATCAAGCGATTTTGTCAAGGTGAATTTACTTAGGACCGTCTGCCCAACGGTAATCAACCTATTAAGATCAGGATTTACGCTAGTATCGATATTAATATCTTTAAGTCTTTCGTTAATTGCCTTTTGACGTTCTTCATATTCAGGGGTTTTGATAAAAACATCAAAAGCATTCTGAATAACCTCACTTTCTTTGAAAATAATTGTATTAACGA
Organism: Clostridiales bacterium GWB2_37_7; assembly: GCA_001797185.1. Taxonomy (GTDB): domain Bacteria; phylum Bacillota; class Clostridia; order Lutisporales; family Lutisporaceae; genus GWB2-37-7. The sequence goes on along the minus strand of MGOS01000040.1, from coordinate 476 downwards.
ATTCCTCGTTAAACAATAGAACATTTTTGATTTC
>MGOS01000040.1:0-428 GCA_001797185.1 Clostridiales bacterium GWB2_37_7 | reverse complement strand
AAACAAATGCAGTGGGTTCGATATCGCCATCAAATGGTTTTAGCACTGAAAAGTTAGCTTTTTTTGATACCAGATCAATAGCCTTTGCAATGGTTGATTTACCCGTACCATTCATCGCATAACGGATATTTAGTTTGTTTTTCAATAAACTTATTTTTGCGGAGACGATGTTGTTACAATGATTCATTTCCACGCTATACATAGATGCCCTCCCAATTTGGCATAGCTACCCATCACACACCACAGAGCCTACTTATACGGAAGTACTGGTACTTCGCAAAGCCAAGGAGAGGTATAGCATAGAACCGTTTGGCATGAAAGGATATTCACATAGCACTTCCACAGGGACTTCCAAATTAGTCGCGCAGACGATCTTTTAGCCTTAGCTTAACATTAATCTGCCGTTATGATATGAGTAGCCCAAATAG
>MGOS01000039.1:604-13331 GCA_001797185.1 Clostridiales bacterium GWB2_37_7 | reverse complement strand
AAAGGTAAGGGAAGAATTTATGATAAATATACCAATGGCAAGGGGCGGAGTGCCCCAGGATGTGGCAAATGTTGTATTGTTCCTATCGTCGAAATATTCCGACTATATTACTGGTCAAGTAATTAATATTGACGGTGGAATGGTTATGTAATATTATCTAAATATAAATCCTGAAGGGAGGTGAACAGGTTGATATTCGAGAAGGTACAAGAAAAGGTTGTTGAACAGCTTGGTATAGACGCTGAAGAAGTGTCAATGGAGTCTTCCTTCATAGATGATCTAGGTGCTGATTCACTTGACATTGTTGAGCTATTAATGGCACTTGAAGAAGAGTTCGATATTGAAATCCCAGATGAGGAAGCAGAAAAGCTTTCGTCTGTTGGAGATGTAGTTGAGTACATAAAAAACAATCAATAAAAAGTGTCCCGAGAATTCGGGGCCCTTTTTTTTGGATCAGGTACTTGGGCTGGTATAGAAACCAGCCCCTACATTGCTTAAATATTATTGTTAGCTACTCAGTAAGGGCTGATAAAGTGCTAGCCCGTGATTTATATATATTATTATTTTACATTAAGGAGAGGAATTATTTGAATATGAAGAGAGTAGTAATAACGGGATTGGGAGTTATTTCTCCCATTGGTATCGGTGTAGAACAGTTTTATACTGCATTAAAAGAAGGACAATGTGGTATAGATATGGTAACAAGATTTGATACCGAAGGCTATGATACAAAGATCGCAGGAGAAGTAAAAGATTTTGATCCTATTGCTTATATAGACAGAAAAGAAGCAAAAAGAATGGATCGATATGCACAGTTTGCAGTTGCGGCTGCGAAAATGGCTTTTGATTCATCAAAACTGGACATAGAGACCATAGACAATAGTCGTTTTGGCGTTTGCATTGGCTCAGGCATAGGTGGTATGGAAACTTTAGAAAATCAGCATATCATCCTTCAGGAAAAAGGTCCGGGTAGAGTGAGTCCTTTCTTTGTGCCTATGATGATTTCAAATATAGCTGCTGGTAATATTTCCATAACCCTTAATGCACAAGGTCCAAACATAACAGTGGTTACAGCCTGTGCTTCAGCTACAAATGCTATTGGAGAGGCTTTCAAGATGATTCAAAGAGGAGATGCAGACATCATGGTGTCTGGTGGTTCAGAAGCATCTATTACTCCTTTGGCTTTTGCAGGCTTTTGTTCGATGAAAGCTATGTCAACTAGAAATGATGATCCAAAGACTGCAAGTAGACCTTTTGACAAGGATAGAGACGGATTTGTAATGGGTGAAGGAGCAGGTATTCTTATACTGGAAGAATTGGAGCATGCAATAAAAAGAGGTGCGACAATCTATGGTGAGGTAGTTGGTTACGGAGCTACCGGAGATGCACATCACATCACAGCCCCTGCGCCGGACGGAGCGGGTGCATACAGATCTATGCTGATGGCTGTCAAGGATGCAGGTATTAAGCCGGAGGAGATTGATTATATCAATGCCCACGGTACATCAACAGAGATGAACGATAAGTTTGAAACCATGGCAATTAAAAAGCTTATGGGTGAGCATGCAATGGATGTAGCTATTAGCTCAACAAAGTCCATGACAGGTCATTTACTGGGTGCTGCAGGTGCTATAGAGGCCATGGCTTGCCTGTTGGCAATAAATGAAGATATTGTACCACCAACAATCAATTACACGACTCCTGATGAAAACTGTGACTTATATTATGTACCAAACAAAGCGATCAATAAGGAAGTTGAATATGCAATGTCAAATTCCTTGGGCTTTGGTGGGCATAATGCGACTATAATATTGAAAAAATATCAATAAATGATATAATGCGAGATTGGTAAGACTTGAAACATTAAGTCTGCCAATCTCTTGTTATATCTAAAATCATAAACATATACATGCATATATGAATATTGAAGTAATATCATACATGGATACTATATATCAGTATTTATATATACCTGTATATCAGGGAGGAATAATATGTCAACACAGGAAAGCAAAAGAAAAAAGGAATTAGCTGGATTTCAGCAGGTAATAGATTATCGCTTTGACGATCTGTCCTTACTAGATACAGCTTTGACCCATAGCTCATATACAGCCAACAGAAATGAGGTCCTTGAACACAATGAAAGGCTTGAGTTTTTAGGCGATTCTATTTTAAGTATGATAGTCAGTCAGTATATATTTAAGAGCTGCAAAGAGATGGCAGAGGGACAGTTAACCAGAGTTAGAGCAAACATCGTATGCGAGCAGTCCTTGCATGAAGCAGCTGAAAAGATTAAATTGGGCAAATATCTGGCAATCAGCAAGGGTGAAGAATTAACGGGAGGGCGTACGCGTCCTTCAATATTGGCAGATGCCTTTGAAGCTTTGATTGCAGCCATTTATCTGGATGGGGGCTTGAGTAAGGCAAAAACATTTGTCCTTGATATACTTAAAGGTACCATTCAACAAGCGATACAAAACAAGATTATCTCAGACTATAAGTCATTTATACAAGAGCATATACAAAAAAACAGTCAGGGCAAGATAAGCTACAAGCTCTTGTCCGAGGAAGGACCGGATCACAGTAAAACCTTTGATATGGCTATTATGCTGGACGACACCATTTTAGGCACCGGTAGCGGTAACAGCAAAAAAGAGGCTCAGCAAGCAGCTGCTAAGGATGCTATAGAAAAACTGGGGTTAGAAAATGAGTAAAAGGCATTATATAATACCTATTTTTGTCTCCCATAGAGGCTGTCCCCATGACTGCGTTTTTTGCAATCAGAAGAAAATAACCGGTCATGGTGGAGATGCGACAAAAGAAGATGTAAAAAACAAAATTGAAGAATACATGAAAACTATTCCGAGCGAAAATTCTGTTATAGAGCTGGCATTTTATGGGGGAAGCTTCACCGCTATTCCGATGGATCAACAACAGGAGCTTTTAGAAGCTGTTCAACCCTATATTGAGCAGGGCATTATCAATAATATTAGAATTTCCACCCGGCCTGACTGTATTGATAACTATGTAATTGTACTTTTAAAGAAATATAAGGTTCAAATTGTTGAACTGGGTGTACAGTCCATGGACGCGGAAGTACTCAAGCTCAGCAATAGAGGTCACAGTGCTGGGGATGTTGTTGATGCAGTAACCTTGCTGAAGCAGCACGGCTTCACAGTGGGTGTGCAGGTTATGGTAGGTCTGCCCGGGGATACGATGCAAAAAAGCATTGAAACTGTAAAAAAATTAATTTTGCTAAAGCCTGATATTGCAAGAATCTATCCAGCTCTGGTTATCACCAATACCCATATGGAGCAGATGTACTATGCAGGTCAGTACAAGCCCCTAACATTAGAGGCGGCAGTTGAAATATGTAAAAAGCTGCTGATTTTGTTTGAGAAAAGCAATATTGACGTCATTAGAATTGGATTGCAGCCCACAGAGGACATATTAGAAGGGAAGGAAGTCGTGGCAGGACCCCTTCACCCTTCCATGAGGCAGCTTGTGGTATCCTCAATGTATCAGGACATGCTGAAATATATGTTAAAGAGTGTATCTCACATAAAACAATTGGAGATATTTGTTCACCCTCATGATATATCTGACCTTATAGGACAAAAAAGATGTAATATTGAAACTATAAAAATCTACAACAAAATTGAAAGAATCATTGTAACGCAAGCAAGTGATATGGATATTCAAAGCATCATGCTGAAATATGGCGAATATATGCGTAAAATGTCTATAAAAGATTTTTGCAACATTTTGGAAATTTGAAGGAATTAGACATAATATATAGAATATATTTACTATTCAACAAACAAATGGGGGGTTATGGGAATAATGGATATACTAAAGGTATCAGCTCAATCACAGCCAAAATCTGTTGCAGGGGCACTGGCAGCTATCCTGAGAGAAAAATCAACTGCGGAATTGCAGGCAGTTGGTGCTGGTGCAGTTAATCAAGCTGTTAAAGCAATTGCTATTACAAGAGGATTTGTAGCACCGAATGGTATTGACCTAGTTGTAGTTCCTGCTTTCTCCGAGATTGTAATAGATGGTGAAGATAGAACGGCTATCAAGTTTCTGGTTGAACCAAGATAATATATCATTTAAAGCCTATTGCTTATATAGTAATAGGCTTTTTCTTTTAATGGCAGCTAAATTATGATAAAATAGTTAAGTTAAGATATTTTATGTTCGGGCTGGCATTGAAGCCAGTCTCTACAAATTATGCTATAGGGGTGGACAAGTTGTATTTAAAGCAGTTGGAAGTTCACGGTTTCAAATCCTTTGCAGAAAAAATAGAATTGAATTTTGCCAATGGAATAAATGCTGTAGTAGGACCCAATGGCAGCGGAAAAAGCAATATTTCTGATGCAATCAGATGGGTATTGGGGGAGCAGTCTGCCAAAACGCTCAGAGGCAGCAAAATGGAGGATGTTATATTTGCTGGCAGTGAGAAGAAAAAGGCATTGGGCTTCGCAGAAGTCTGTATAACCATTAACAACAGTGAGTACATACTGCCGATAGAATATGATGAGATAAACATCACCAGAAGAATGTATCGCTCCGGTGAAAGTGAATACTATATAAATAAAACCTCCTGCAGATTGAAGGATATCTATGAGCTGTTCATGGATACCGGTATAGGCAGAGATGGATATTCCATCATTGGACAGGGTAGAATAGATGAAATATTAAGCAATAAATCAGAAGATAGAAGACAGGTTTTTGAGGAAGCGGCAGGTATTGTTAAATTCAAAGCAAGGAAGACGGAAGCAGAGCGAAAGCTTGAAAATACAAAGCAAAACATAACCAGAGTAATGGATATCATAGAAGAAATCAGCACTCAGCTGGATCCTATGAAGGAGCAGGCAGAGGTAGCCAAAAGATATAGAGATATTTTACAGGAATTAAAAGGCATTGAGATCAATCTGATATTGGGTAATATTGATAAATTCAAGGCAAGATTGAAAACAATAATAGAAGAAGCAGCGGGAATCCAAAGCTATATTGAGGAAAAAACAAATTTAAAACAACGGCTTGAGGAAAAGCAGAAGCAGCTGAAGCTGGCGTTGAACTCTGTGGAAAAACTGTTAGAGGAGTTGCAGCAGGAAGCTCACCAAATAGAAAGCAGCATGCAGCAGCAAGAGGGTGAGTACAAGGTTGTACAAGAAAAAATAAATAACATAGAAAATGCCTTCACAAGACTGCATCAAAGAAAAAGAGAGTTGGAGCAAGAACATCAGAAATCATCTGAGGCTATAACAGAAAATAATACCCGCACCGAGTTGCTTCAGGTACAGCAGCAGCAATTACAAGACAGTATAAATGAAAAATCCATACAGTTTGAGGAATATTATGCCTCGATTTCTATAAAGGAAGCTGATTTGGACAATATGCAGCAGCTGTACATCAGCTTGATTAATACACAGTCAGAAATAAAAAGCAAGATTAACAGCAGCTATTCGTTTTTAGAAAATATAGATAAAAGAAATACTCAAATCCTTCAAGATATAGATAAATTATCTTCACAATTAGATGAAAAGAAAGCAGCACATTTAGCTTCAGAAGAAGGCTTAACAGCGGTAAAGCAGGACAGCGTGGAATGCAAAATCAAGCTTGAGCAGCAAAAGCAAAACAAGCAAAGCTTGGAGAAGAAAATTGTGCAGCTGGAGCATGAAATTTACAATGTAAAAAGCAGCAAGGACAGTACTTCCTCTAGATTAAAGGTCCTTGAGGATATGGAAAAGGATTTTGAAGGTTATAGCAAGTCTGTAAAGGCTTTGTTAGCAAATGCCGGACAGATTACAAAGGGTATGCTGGGTGCTGTTGGTGAAATGATAAAGGTACCTTCGCAGTATGTAGCTGCTATTGATGTTGCTTTGGGTGCACAGCTTCAAAGTGTTGTTACAGAAAAAGAAGAGGATGCAAAGCTATTAATAGAATATCTTAAGAAGCATAAGCTTGGACGTGCAACCTTTTTGCCTATAAGCTCCATCAAACCAAGATCTTTCTCCGATAGAGAAAAAAACAGCTTTAAGCTGGAGGGCTTTGTAGGAATCGCTTCAAAGCTCGTAAGCTATGATAATAAAATTGAAAACATCATTCATAATCTTTTGGGAAGAATAGCAATAGTGAAGGATATGGACGCTGCCATAAAGCTTGCAAGAATGACGAACTATGAGTTTAGAATTGTTACGTTAACTGGTGAAGTTTTAAATGCAGGCGGCTCAATAACCGGCGGAAGCTTAAATGCAGTTTCTTCCTCGGTGCTCTCCAGAAAAAATGAGATTGAGCAGCTAAAAATAAAATATCTAGATTACAAGCAAAGCTTTGAAGGTCTGCTGGAAAGCTTGGGAGCCGTCAAGCAGCAGCTCTCTGCTACGGATATTGAGATATCAAATAAAACCGACGAGTATCATAAGCTGCAAATAGAACTGACGAATTTTCAGAACAAATTTGAGAGCATCAAATCAGAAATGCAGATTTTAAATGACAGAATATTAATAAGTAAAAAAGAAGCAGGGGATTTAAGCAAGGAATCTGATGAGTCGAAGAAGCTTATCGCTGTAAATCAAGAGAAGGACGATCAACTGGAGCAAAGCAAGCGTGATATGGAAGCAAGGATTGCGGAGCTGCAATATGATATGAAGCAGCTCAATGAGGTAAAGGATGCGCATAATAGCGAAGTCACTGATTTTAAGGTAAAGCTGTCAGCAGTTGAACAGCATAGAAAGAATTTATTGCAGCAGAACAATGATTTGGTTGAAAAGATAAAACAACTGGAGTCCGATATGCAATCAGCTTTAGATGAAATAAATCAGTCTGAAACGAATTCTACAAGCTATGAAGAACAGCTTAAGAATACACAGCTTCATATAAAAGCTTTGAAGCAGCAATTAGAGCAAAAGCAGCAGGAGGTACTGCTGCAAACTGAACAAAAGCATAGGCTTCAAGAGAATATCGAAGCCTCAGAGGAAGGCATTAGAACTTCTCAACAGGAAGCAGTGGATGCTCAAAATAATCTGCATAAAATTGAAATGCAAAAGGCAAAGGTAGAATTTGAGCTAGATAACATCGAGCTAAAGCTTTTGGAAACCTATGAGCTGAATTATCACAATGCGCAGGGATATCGAGATGAAAGCGTAAACCTCACTTGGGCTGCCAGACGTTGCGAAGAGCTGAAAAGTGAAATCAGAGCCATGGGTACTGTCAATGTAAATGCAGTTGAGGAATATGAAAAGCTAAGTCAAAGATATGTATTTTTAAATAATCAAGTTGAGGATTTAACAAAAGCTCGAGAATCCTTAACTCAGGTAATTGTAGAGATCGCGGAGCACATGAAGGAGCAGTTTATTGTTCAGTTCCACAAAATAAATGAGAACTTCAATGAAGTATTCGTGCAGCTGTTTGGCGGAGGCCAGGCACAGCTGGTTATATCTGATGTAGAGAATATTTTGGAATCAGGTATAGAGATCATTGCAAAGCCGCCGGGCAAGAAGCTGCAGAACCTGATGCTGCTTTCCGGTGGAGAAAGGGCATTGACGGCGATTGCATTATTGTTTGCAATATTAAAAATGAAGCCGGCACCCTTCTGTGTATTGGATGAAATTGACGCGGCATTGGACGATGCCAACGTAGACCGTTATGCAGCCTTCCTAAAGGAATTTGCGCAAACCACGCAGTTTATAATAGTTACCCATAGAAAGGGGACTATGGAGGCAGCTGATTGCCTTTATGGTGTAAGCATGGAGGACAGTGGTATTTCGAAACTGCTCTCTGTCAAGTTGGAAGGATCAATTGAACCTAAAGTAAGCTAATAATGATAGTAAACACAATGAACGAGGAGTGATTATATGGCAAATTTTTTTAAGAAGCTATTTGGTAAGGATAAGGAGCAAGATCAACAAAATCAACAGGAGGAGCTGTCTGAAGGGGATGAGCAGCAATCTGATGAGGAAATAGAAAAACTGCTTCTTGAGGATGAAGATGTAGAGCTGATAGAGGCTGTACAAGAGCCTGAGATAAGCAAGGCTAAACCTGTAGGTGAAGTAGTACATGAACAGGAAGCTTTGGAAGTGCAAGACTATGAAGAAGAGGTTCAAGAAATTCAGGAAGAAGTAGAAGAAGCATTTGAAGCAGAAGAGGATATGGAGGCGGAAGCCACAGAGGGTAAAGTTTCTTTCTTCTCAAAGCTAAAGGATGGGTTGTTTAAGACAAGAAAAAATATTACGGATAAAATCAATGATGTATTGGTAAGTTTTAAAGCTGTTGATGAGGATTTATTTGATGAGCTGGAGGAGATACTCATAACCTCTGACGTGGGTGTAGAAACAACCATGAGAATATTAGACAATCTCAGACTAAAGGTAAAACAACAAAATATCAAAGAGCCAATGCAAATTAAAGGACTGCTAAAGCAGGAAATGCTTGAAATATTAGGAACGTCTACAGAAGCGATCGGAACACATTCACCTGAGGTCATTCTTATAATAGGTGTAAATGGAGTAGGTAAGACCACTTCTATAGGCAAGATCTCCAGCAGATTGAAAAAATCAGGCAAGAAGGTTCTTATTGCCGCAGCAGATACCTTTAGAGCAGCAGCCATTGACCAGGTTGAGGTATGGGGCAAGAGAGCTGGAGTGGATGTAATAAAGCATCAAGAAGGCTCAGACCCAGCGGCTGTAATATTTGATGCAATCAGTGCAGCAAGGTCCAGAAAAGCGGATGTACTAATATGCGATACTGCCGGAAGACTTCACAACAAGAAAAATCTTATGGAAGAACTCAGAAAGATTTTTAAGGTCATAGACAGAGAATATCCGGAGGCACACAAGGAAGTGATGCTGGTACTGGACGCAACTACAGGACAAAATGCAATTTCACAAGCAAAAATTTTCAAGGAAGTTGCAAACATAACAGGCATAATACTTACCAAGCTGGATGGTACAGCCAAGGGTGGAATAGTTATAGGTATTAAGTCCGAGCTTGATATTCCTGTAAAGCTAATCGGAGTTGGAGAAAAAGTAAATGATCTTCAGGAGTTTGTACCTGAAGACTTTGTAAATGCCTTATTTGCTGAATAAAAAAGGCTTCTAGTGAAGAAATATTAAATTAATGGAGCCTTTTATGAAACTCGTTCAGGTCACATGCAAATTAAGGTGGAATAGATGTTTCTACTCGTTATTACAAAAGCTTTGAAAGAAAAGTATGTAGCTTTTGTAGATATTCGCTTTGCTCATATTAAAATGGTTGACAAGAAGCAAATATTATTATAAAATACCTATTGTAAAGGTTGAGACCTTTACAAAGGCGTTTTAGAGGTGTTATAATGTACGAGAAGATTGTGCAGATTGCTCTTTTGTTTGATTTTTATGGTCAGCTTTTGACTGAAAAGCAAATAGAAATGATAGATATGTATTATAACAATGATTTATCCTTAAGCGAGATATCAGAGCAGCTGGGAATAAGTCGTCAAGGTGTTTATGATACACTGAAAAGAGCAGAAAAAACATTGTTTGAATACGAGGATAAGCTTGGACTGGTAAATAGGTTTTTGATGCAAAAAGAAGGATTGTCCAGCATAAATGAAATGCTAAACACAATATTAGCTGCAGATGAAAATAATGTAGCTTCAATCAAAAATAAAATTGCAGACATCAAAGTTTATATAGAAAAGCTTATATAATAGCCGGGAGGGTTTTTAATGGCTTTTGAAGGATTGGCAGGTAAGCTTCAGGATACGCTCAAAAAATTAAGAGGCTCCGGAAAGCTTAGTGAAAAAGATATTAGGGATGCCATGAGAGAAGTTAGAATGGCTTTACTGGAAGCAGACGTTAACTTCAAAGTGGCAAAGGACTTTGTAAATAAAGTAACAGAAAAAGCTGTTGGACAGGAAATACTTGATAGCTTGACCCCAGGTCAGCAGGTAGTCAAGGTAGTTAATGATGAATTGACTCAGTTGATGGGTACGACACAAAGCAAGCTTGCTTTTTCTTCCAAGCCCCCTACAGTTTTTATGATGGTTGGCTTACAGGGTGCAGGTAAAACCACACATACCGGGAAGCTTGGTCTGATGCTTAAAAAGCAAGGCAAGAATCCTTTGTTTGTAGCCTGCGATATATACAGACCAGCTGCTATAAAGCAGCTGCAGGTTGTAGGACAGCAGGTAGGGGTAGAGGTATTTTCTATGGGAGATCAAACCAACCCCGTAGACATTGCCAAAGCAGGTATAGAATATGCCAATAAGAACGGCAAGGATATCGTTCTGATAGATACTGCAGGTAGACTGCATATAGATGAGGCGCTGATGGATGAGCTTGAGAACATCAAGAAGTCTGTCAGACCCACAGAAATACTGCTTGTTGTAGATTCAATGACAGGTCAGGATGCCGTAAATGTCGCAGAAAGCTTCAATGAAAAGCTGGGCATAGACGGCGTAATACTTACTAAGCTAGATGGAGATACCAGAGGCGGAGCGGCATTATCCGTAAAAGCTGTCACTGGTAAGCCTATAAAGTTCGCCGGAATGGGCGAAAAAATGGATGAGCTGGAACCTTTTTATCCAGATAGAATGGCTTCAAGAATCCTTGGAATGGGTGATGTTCTGTCTTTGATAGAGAAAGCCCAAGCCAACATGGATGAGAAAAAGGCCATGGAGCTGGAGAAAAAAATGAGAACTCAAAGCTTTACCTTTGAGGACTTCTTGGATCAGCTGCAGCAAATGAAGAAAATGGGTCCTTTGAGCTCATTGCTTGAAATGATTCCCGGAATGAATTCAAGTAAGATAAAGGGCTTGCAGGTAGATGACAAGGAAATGGCCAGAACAGAGGCTATTATACACTCCATGACCAAGAAGGAGAGAGTGAACCCTGACATCATAAACGCCAGCAGAAGGAAGCGTATAGCCGCCGGAAGCGGCACAAGCATACAGGAGGTAAACAAGCTGCTTAAAAACTTTGAACAAACAAAGAAGATGATGAAGCAGTTTGCCGGTATGGAAAAGGATATCAAGAAGGGCAAAAAGAAAATGCCTTTCTTTAGATAAATTAGTTTTTCTTATTTTGTAAGGAGGTGAAACAAAGTGGCAGTTAAGATCAGATTGAGAAGAATGGGAGCTAAGAAGGCGCCTTTCTACAGAGTTGTAGTTGCAGATTCAAGATCACCAAGAGATGGCAAGTTCATCGAAGAGATCGGATACTACAATCCTATAACAGAGCCTGCTGAAATTAAGATAGATGCAGAAAAGGCTAAGAAGTGGTTGAGCACAGGTGCACAGCCATCAGATACAGTTAAATCACTATTAAAGAAAAGTGGAATAATAGAAGCATAAAAATAACTTCTATTGGGAGTGTTGCAATTGAAAAAATTAGTTGAAGTAATTGCAAAAAGCCTTGTGGACAATCCTGACCAGGTGAAGGTGAAAGAAACTCTAGGTGAGACCACTATAATTATTGAGCTTTCTGTAGCACCTGAGGATATGGGCAAGGTTATCGGTAAACAGGGGAGAATAGCGAAAGCCATTAGGACAGTAGTGAAATCCGCTGCGGTTAAAACCGATAAGAAAGTCATAGTAGAAATAATTTAATGCAATGCAGGAGATAATATAATGAATATTTCTCCTGCGTTTGTATATTATGTGCTTTGCATTTAAGAGAGCGCAGCTAAAAACTGCTTTGTCTTAAATACAAATAAGAAGGTGATTGAATGCTAGAGTATTTAAGTATAGGACAGATTGTAAACACACATGGAATACGCGGTGAGCTCAAAGTTTATCCATTGACAGATGATGCTGCGCGCTTCGATAAGCTCAAGGAAGTATATATTGAGTCAAAGGGTGTAATGACAAAGTATCAGGTGGAAAGCTCCAAGCATCTTAAGAATACAGTTATTCTTAAGCTTAAGGGTATAGATACCATGAATGATGCAGAAAAGCTTCGCCAGCTCTACTTGAAGGTTGGCAGATGGGATGCAGTGCGACTTCCAAAGGATGCTTTCTTTGTATGTGACATAGTGGATTCTGAAGTGTATGACATACACGGTGTGCTTTTGGGTAAGCTTTATGATGTGTTACAAACAGGCAGCAACGATGTTTACGTTGTAAAAACAGAGGACAAAGATTTACTCATACCGGCTTTAAAGTCAGTTGTAAAAGAAATAAATCTGCAGTCCAGAAAAATTATTGTAGACTTGCCAGAAGGATTAATATAAATGAGAATTGATATATTAAGCTTGTTTCCGGAAATGTTTGAGGCTGTTCTCTGCAAGAGCATAATAGGTAGAGCAGTTAACAACAATTTGGTGCAACTTCATTTTCACAACATTAGAGACTTTACTGAAAATAAAAATAATCGAGTTGACGACTATCCCTATGGAGGTGGTCTTGGCATGGTTATGCAGTGTCAACCGATATTTACGACAATGGAGCATGTAATGAAGCAAGCGGGCACCAAGCCCCATATAATTTTGATGACGCCACAGGGAAAGCCCTTTAATCAAAAGAAGGCGCAAGAGCTTGCTAAATATCAAAATATAGCAATAATCTGTGGTCATTATGAAGGTATAGATCAAAGGGTCAGTGATGCTCTTGTAGACGAGGAAATATCACTAGGAGACTTTGTATTAACCGGTGGAGAAATCGCGGCTATGGCTATTACAGATGCCGTATGCAGGCTCATGCCCGGAGTGCTTAAGGAGGATGATTCTCATATGATAGAATCCT
>MGOS01000039.1:220-587 GCA_001797185.1 Clostridiales bacterium GWB2_37_7 | reverse complement strand
CAGGGTATGGCAGTTCCCGAGATTCTATTTACAGGTCATCATGAAAACGTAGACAAGTGGAGACGCTATCAAGCGCTGAAGACTACATATCTTAAGAGACCGGAGCTTTTGGAGACAGCAGAGCTAACAAAGCAGGATATGAAGATGTTGGATCAAATAAAGCTGGAGGTTGGGCAAAATAATTAAAAATACCAGCATCATTTAATAAAATTTAATTAATGGTTGCAATAGCATATGCTATGTGATATAATTTTTTAGGTAAAACGGGCGTTCCGCTGTCACAGAACATGAACGTCTATGAGGGAAGGAGGGACATCCATGGATTTAGTTAAAATTATTGAAAATGAACAACTGAGAAAAGATATAC
>MGOS01000039.1:0-155 GCA_001797185.1 Clostridiales bacterium GWB2_37_7 | reverse complement strand
GTACAGGTATATGAAGGTGCTGTATTAAAGAGACAAGGTGGCGGTCTTACAGAAACCTTCACAGTAAGAAGAATTTCTTACGGTATCGGTGTTGAAAGAACTTTCCCGGTTCATTCACCAAAATTAGACAAGATAGAAGTGGTTAGAAGAGGTAA
>MGOS01000038.1:32877-37329 GCA_001797185.1 Clostridiales bacterium GWB2_37_7 | reverse complement strand
TATAGCTTTGTAATTGAAAACAAACAGGGTGAATTATTAGGAAGCTGCCATACCATGTGGCTCAATATGCGAAATGGGACTACATATATTGCAATATTCATAGGTCATCCTGATTATAGAAGCAAGGGCTATGGCACAGAGGCGATGAAGCTACTGCTCAATTTTCTTTTTAACGAAGTTGGTCTACGGAAAGTAAAGCTCAATGTATTCGGCTTTAACAAGCGTGCGATCAGATGCTACGAAAAAGCAGGCTTCAAGCTGGAAGGAATAAATAAGCAGGAAATTTATAGATATGGCGAATACCACGATGGCTTCGCCATGGCAGCAACACGTGATGACTTTAATAGGGGGAATTGCTCATGTATAGAGGAAGCTTAGTAAATTTAAGACATCAATCCATCACTGATATGAGTAAGCTTGCTGAGTTTATGTGTACTCCAAGATATATCGAAACCCATGGTAATGAGGCTCCAAGGTTTACCTATAAGGAAGGCTTGGAGAAAAAGTATAAAGAGAGAATGGAAAAACATGACCACAACGAGCTGCACATGGTAATAGAAACAATTGATAAAAAGGTAATTGGCGCTATTGGCATCAACGGAAATTTCTGGAAGAACGGATTGACCTGGATATATTCTTTCATAGGTGATGTGGAATATCTTGAAGGTGGCTATTATGAAGAAGCCCTGGATTTAATGCTGGAGTTTCTATTTGTTGAAGCAAATGCCAGAAAAGTAAAGATTAATATTCAATCAAATGATCCCCAAGGTATGGCAGCTTACAAAACCCGAGGCTTCAGCACAGAAGTTGTATTTAAGGAAGACGTGCTTTGCCACGGAAAATATATTGACACCTATGATATGGTAATGTTTAAAGATGATTATATGAAGACCTATATGAAAGGCGTCGTTGAAGCGTAACTAATTAAGGAAGTATAGCAAATAAGGACAGCATTTCAATAAGCTGTCCTTATTTTATTAATTTTTCTCCACGCTTCCTCATATTCTTCAGGGGTTTTGTTCAGCATAGTCTTATGCTGATTATATATGTTCTGTGCTAATTCCTTCGTTGCCCCAAAGCACTCTATCAGCTCAAACACTACCTCATCACAGGCAGAAGGTACAAATTCCGGTGAAGTTGCAATCGTTACTTTATCGCAATTTTCTTCAAAATAAGGAAGCTGATCCAAGGTGCACACATGTATGGGTATTTGCCTTACTTCACCCGTTATTACAATGCACTCCATCAAAATATGGAGTCCATGTACATCAAGGGTTATTTCAACAATCAAGCTGCTATTTATTATGCTGCCTGCTTTTTCAACATCCAGCAATCCAATCATGCTATCTGGTATTACCCAATACACCTCACCAATATAACAATCTCTGATGCCATACCAAATGTAGTTGTAACAGCCTATTTCCCCATTATGAAGAAGCCTTAAATCCTTATTGCTGTTTCTATATAGATCTGAATGTGCATCTATGTGCACCAAAATATTGTTTTGCTTCTTTTTAATCCACCAGTGGGTATAGCTGGTCTTGTGATTGGTAAAAACGCTTATCTTATTTCTATCCCAACGGATACCTTTGTTGTATAGCTTGTCTACCATAGGCGCTATAGGAAAGGTATTGCATTCCCCATCATGATAGAGCCTTATATTGTCTACACTTTCCTTCTCAATGGGCGCTACAAAAAAATCCATATCAATATCCAGATATATACACTTTTCCATTTCTACCTCTTTAATTTAGATATCTATTATCATTTTTTAATTTCTCTACTATATCAACATCAGCAAGAGTATATTCATAAAGACTAAGCTGTTCTTTTGCTACCCATTTAAAATCATTGCACTCTATTGGCTTTCCCTCACCATGCAGCAAACGGCAAATATATGCCAAAAGCAAAATATCCTTATCCTTATATTTATGTCTAACAGCCTTGTATATTTCAACTGGTTCTATTATCATATTCAATTCTTCTTTAATTTCTCTGATAAGGGCTTGCTCCGGAGTCTCATTCTCCTCCAGCTTTCCACCTGGAAACTCCCACCTAAACTCCATATTTGAACCCGCTTCCCGCTGTGCTATCAAAACCTTATCCTTATCTAATATAATTGCAGCTGCGACCACTAGCATCCACTTACACCTTCCTGTCAAATATAATTTATAATATATTGTATCAAAGTAAAGATTATCCTATATTATACCCCCATTAACATAATTACAAACCTAACTATATATTTTAAATGCATAGGAACTTACAGCACTTGAATATTGCTTCTGTTCTGTTATAATTACAAATACAATTAACTTTAAGGCATGTGATTATTATGAGGCTTAGTTCTACAAAACCAAATCTCCTGGCAATCTATTTTTTAGCTTATGGAGGATTTGCCAGTTACTTTCCTTTTCTTGCAGTATATTTCAAAAGCAGAGGCTTGACCTATATACAATCCGGAATAGTCTTTTCTTTAATATCCTTGATAAGCATTATAGCACAACCTATTATGGGTTATATAGCTGATAAATTTCTAAGCAAAAAACAAGTAATTTTGCTCAATATGCTTATATGCTCTGTGCTGGTTTATTTATATTTCTTTGCAGATGATTTTTACTCAATTATTATAGCCACATCAGCCTTGGTATTTTTTCAAAGCTCAATCATGTCAATAATAGACGCGTATTGCTATGATATTTCAGATAACGTCCCTGAGATAAACTTTGGGGAAATGAGGCTTATGGGTTCCGTGGGCTTCGCAGTAATTTCAATGCTTTTGGGCAGTTTAATACAGCTTTATGGTATTAATATCAGTTTTTTCATGTATTCAGCACTATTTATATCCTCTGCTTTATTATTGTCAAGAATTGGTTATAAAAGCACTCAAAATATTGTCAGACCCACTATCTCTGATATTACCGAAGTGCTCAAAAACTATAAATTCATCTTGTTTGTTTTGTCAATATTGGTATTAAATATAATGCTTTCTGCTCATAGCAGCTATGTCGCCACACTGATTGAGGCCACAGGTGGGAATGTAACCATCCTGGGAATCGTTTGGTCTTTATCTGCATTTAGTGAGATACCCGCGTTTTTCTTTGGTTCCAGACTCTTAAAGAAATATGGCGAGTTAAACATTTATATACTTTCATTGGTTCTTTACATCGTCAGGATGTTGCTGTCTGCATACAGTACCAATTATGTTATGGTTATTGCAGTTCAGCTTATGCAAAGCATAACCTTCCCCTTATATCTGTTTGCTGCCTTACAATATTTAAATGTAATTGTACCGGACAAAATAAGAGCATCCGGAATAACATTGCTTTCTTCCTTAGGCTTCGGACTGGGAGGCTTAATAGGAAGTCTAGGAGGCGGCTATATACTTCAATACAAAGATCCTTTTTATCTATATAAAGCATTGGCAGTAGTTTGCTTGGCTTCCTTGTTGATTGTACTAATATTAAAATTCAAAGAAAAGTCAAACTCTCAAAGACAAAAAAGTTCTCTATTATAGCATTTTGAATTAATATGGCTTATGCTGTCCAAAGTTCACATGCATATTAAAATTAAAAATGCCGCTCAACCGAGCGGCTATTTTTTTATGCCTTTGGACCTGCATTTATTATTTCTTGTGTTACATTCTTGAACCTGCTGAAGTTTTCTGCGAAATCCTTAGCAAGCTTTTGTGCAGCACAGTTATATGCATCGATATCCTTCCAAGTATTCTTTGGATTTAGCACCTCAGATGGCACCTCTGGACACGCTCTTGGTATAGCCAGATTAAATATTGGGTCTAATTCATATTCTACATTATTAAGCTTGCCCTCTATGGCAGAATTCACCATAGCCCTAGTATATCGCAGCTTCATACGGTTGCCGACACCGTAACCGCCACCGCTCCAGCCTGTGTTTACTAAATACACCTTCACATTGTTCTGGTCAATTTTCTTTCCCAACAATTCTGCATAGGTTTGAGGGCTCAAGGGCATAAAAGGTGCTCCAAAACAGGTGGAAAAGGTTGCAGTCGGCTCAACAATACCTCTTTCTGTACCTGCAAGCTTGCTGGTGTAGCCCGACATGAAATGATACATTGCTTGCTCTTTAGTAAGCCTAGAGATTGGAGGCAGCACCCCTGTTGCATCGGCAGTCAAAAAAACGATTGTTGATGGGTGTCCTCCAATACCATATTCCAAAGCGTTATCTATATAATGAACGGGATAACCTGCTCTTGTGTTTTCTGTATATACTTCACTGTCATAATCAGGAACACCGTCTTCAGTTAAGGCTACATTTTCCAATACAGTACCAAATCTTATGGCTTTCCAAATTTGAGGTTCATTTTCGACAGAAAGTCGAATACACTTTGCATAACAGCCGCCTTCAAAATTAAATACTCCATAATCTGACCAGCCATGCTCATCATCCCCTATCAGCATCCTGTCTTTATCA
>MGOS01000038.1:29348-32863 GCA_001797185.1 Clostridiales bacterium GWB2_37_7 | reverse complement strand
TTTACCGGTTCCGGATAAACCGAAGAACAAAGCCACATCCCCGTTTTGTCCGACGTTTGCCGAACAATGCATTGGCATAACCCCTTTTAGAGGCAAAATAAAGTTCATAATAGAAAATAATGACTTTTTAATCTCGCCGCAGTACTTAGTACCCCCAATGATTATTAGCTTCTTTTCTAAATTCAAAATAATATATGCTTCCGAATTTGTACCATCAATTTCCGGATTTGCTTCACAGCCCGGTGCTGCTATAACAGTAAATTCCGCATGGAAGTTATTAAGCTCTTCAGCTTGCGGTTTAATAAAAAGCTGCTGGGCAAAAAGATTTTGGTATGCAAATTCATTTATTACTCTTATTGGCATTCTATAATTCTTATCAGCACCTACAAAACCATCAAATACAAAAATTTCTTTTTTATCAAGATAATTCATTATTTTTTCATAAAGCTTATCAAATACTTCTTCTTTTATAGGTACATTAAGCTTACTCCAATTAATCATGTCATGTACAGAAGGACTATCAACTATAAATCTGTCTAAAGGAGATCTTCCTGTATATTTCCCTGTATTGATGCTTAATGCACCCGCATCAGTCAATATAGCTCCTTCATTTTTTAGTGCACATTCTACCAACTTTCCCATATTTAGATTATGATGCACTTTTGCTCCCAAATTTTCTAATCTCAAAATGCCACCCCCATATGTTAGTAAGTTATAGAATAAAGGGTTGAAAAGCTGTTTCTCTCCTTTATTTGCTGCCAATATTTAGTACTTCTTATTTTATCAGTATGAAATATTTCCGCTATAAAACTTAGCTTTAACAAAATATATTATATATCATATTTATTCAATGTGATATACTTTTGAACCCAATTTGCTATTCAAATTACTTATACTTCCTATAAGTTTTGTTTATATGTTGCCTATTAACTTTTCTATATATGAACATATCATTTTTTTGCAGAACAAAGGTGGCTGCGGCCGCATTTGAAGCCCCTGTGCCTTTTCAGAATGGAATGAGGAAATTCTGGCACGGGCAGTTAAATCAAGGTTTTTTATTGTATAGGAAAGTCATACTTTCCTATACAATAAAAAAAGACAGCTTATGCTGCCTTACTATTTTATGAGTAAATATCTGAAAACTCAATGTTTATTACCTCTATCTTGCTATTATTGCTATACTCTGATTCTTTATCTGGCTTTTCCATTACAGTAAGCTCCTTAACAGGTAGCTCTATTATGAATTCACAACCCTTGCAGTCATCACTTATCAAGCATATTTTTCCTCCGTGAAGCTCTACCAAAGACTTCACAAGGGATAAACCTATCCCGCTGCCGTGGTGATTACGAGCTAAAGATTTATCAATCTGAACAAATCGTCCAAAAACCAAATCTTGCTTCTCTTTTGGAATACCTATTCCGCTATCCTTTACAGAAATAAATATTTTGTTATTCTCATCCCAAACATTAACAAGTATTCTCCCTCCACTATCCGTAAATTTTATAGCATTTGATAGAAGATTCAAGACGATTCTCTCTATTTTATCAGGATCACAAGCTATAACCTTCGTATCCGTTTTTGTACAATAAGCAAATTCGATGCCTTTGTTCTCTATGTAGTCAGATACTGAAGCAGCAATTTGTGTTACAATGCTGACAATATCATGATTTTCCATATTCAACTGCATATAGCCAGCATCAAGCTTATTCAAATCGATTAGGTTATTCACCAACCGCAGCAATCGATAGCAGTTCTGCCTCATTATCTTGTAGTATTTCTTGGTTTTTTCCATTGCAGGATCAAGGATTTTATTGCTGTACATATCCAATAATTGAAGTGTACCAAGTATAACATTTAACGGAGTACGCAACTCATGAGAAAGGTTAGAGAAAAATTCTGTTCTTATTTTATCATTTTCAATTACTTCATTAAGCAGCTTTTTGCTTTCAGTTGCCTGTCGCTTCAACTCCTCAATTTTGCTGTGATCTGTAATATCAGATACACTCTGGTGTAAAAAAAAACCTTTTCCTATAGCCTCCCAATGAATATAAAATGAATGCTCTAACAAATCGAAAAATCTGATGTTAATATCAAAATACTTGAACATTATGCCCCTATCTTCAATAGCCTGAAATATTAATTCATTTATGCTACTTCGATAATGCTTCAAAATAGCAATCAAAAGCTTAATATCAGTACCGTTTGCTAAGAAGGAAAGCAAAATATCAGCATTTGTTTTGCTTGTAATCTCTTCAAAGCCTGACGCTAATGAATTTTCTACTGAGCCATTGCTTTGCTTTCTAAGTGATTCAAGTATTGTGCCAGAGAGAAGTTGAATGATATTATATTTTATCTCCTCACTTCCACAGCTGCTATTAATATAAGCGTCCTGATCACAAGATTCCACAGCATTGCTCATTATCAGATCCCTATGATTTAAAATTAAATCATATAAATACTTCATAATCGTCTCCCCTCCGAGATCATAATTATTGTATCTACTAAATTATTTTTTAACAAACATCTATTTATTTCTATTATTTAATAAAAACTCCTGCTTATAATCAAACGCAACTTTCGACATATTATGTAAGCTATAGATTATTATTTAAGCGTGCAGCTCTTTATCATAATCTCAAAACAAAAATTTACCTCACACCACTTCATTAGTTGTCACATAATGGCTGTATATTAATATTATGATATCAGAGGTATATTGAATGCAAAAACAACAGATGGAGTAGCATTCAAGTAAATAGGAACATTTTGCTCTTATTTTATATGCCTTTATATTATGGAGGTGAATTAAATGGGTAGAGAATGTAAACATGAAAGACACGAACACGCAAAATTAAGAAATTTCCCTGACAACATCAGAGAGCTATTGTGCTTATTAGCTAATGACGATGACAACAGAGTAACAGTGGTAATAGATGCATGTGAAGATTGTATACTTGAAAATGTTGAAATCGTATCAGTAATCGGAGAATTAGCTATATTCCGCTGCCACGACAAATTTAAGTTTGTTAAAATCTGCTGCATCTGCGAAGTAATCGTTGACTGCGAAACAATATTAGACGAAGTACTTGACACACATAACTGCCATCGTTAAGTAATAGAAATAATGCGCCCTCTCACGAGGGTGCATTATTTTTGATTATTTACCAGAATATACGCTCAATTTATTGAAAACTTATAAATATATATTTAAAAAATACATGCTTTAATGTATGATAATGGTATAAGCAGATTTTGGTAATAAGGAAGGTTAGAATATGAATAATAGCGACAATGAAAGAATCGCCTTAGTAACTGACAGCAGTAGTGATTTACCTAAGGAGATCATAGAGAAATACAATATACATACTATACCTTTAAAAATAATCTACAGCGACAGAGAATATGATGACGGAGTTGATATTTCCCCAGAAGAGGTTTATAAGAAATTTGAACAAGAAGTACCAAGGACCTCAATGCCCTCCCAAACTGATATTATAAAAATATTTGATAGATT
>MGOS01000038.1:24573-29296 GCA_001797185.1 Clostridiales bacterium GWB2_37_7 | reverse complement strand
AGTGGTACCGTTGATGTGGTTAGAATGATCAGCAAACAGTACGAAGACCTAGAGATTGAGGTTATAGATTCTAAGTCAGTGTCAATAGGAGTGGGCATGCTTGTACACGAAGCTGCCAGACTCATTTCACAAAGGCTTCCTATGTCTGAAATTAAAGATGCATTAAATAAAGCAAAAGATAGAATAAGTGTTTTCTACTGCATTCCTGTACTTGACTACTTGCGAAAAGGTGGCAGAATTGGTCTGGTAGCTGCAACCTTAGGTACAATCATGGACTTAAAGCCCATCATTTCTGTAAACAGAGATGGTAAATATTATACCCATGCTAAAGTAAGAGGAAGAAAGAAATCCTTAGAAAAACTAGTTGAAATCGCCATGGAGGTCATAAAAGATCAAAGGGAATATGTATCAGTTTACCACGGTGCCGCCAAGGAAGAAGCGCTAAAAGTTAAAGAGCTCTTAGCTGGTCTTTCAAACGTTCAAGAGATATTTTGGGGACAGATCAGTCCAGCTATGGTCGTTCACACCGGTCCAGGCTTGGTAGGCGTGTCTATACACGAGCTATAATAAAAGGCTTCTTATATAAAATGTATTTTGGATATTCTTAGGAATCGCAAGGTATCCTATTCATAACTAGTCATAAGTATTACGCCCTGGCTTACACCAGGGCATTTTTTATTAATACTTTTTCTTATCCATATATTCCTGCACCATTCTCAAGCTTTCGCCGAAACGTTGGAAGTGAACCACTTCTCTTTCTCTCAAGAAACTCAAGGTCTCTATAACGCCTCTGTCGTCAGTAAGATTTATAAGATGCTCATAGGTAGTTCTTGCTTTTTGTTCTGCTGCCATATCCTCGGTCAAGTTTGTAACTGGATCCTCAATTGCTTGGATATATGCAGCTGTCCATGGCACTCCTGCAGCATCATGAGGATAAACATCATGGCCATGCTGTATATATTGCGCATCCAACCCAGCCTTTTTCATTTCTTCCGGATCAGCTCTATCGATTATTTTATAAATCAATGTTGCGATTATTTCCCAGTGAGCCATTTCCTCTGTACCAATGTCTGTCAATACTGCCTTTACTTCCTTAACAGGCATTGTATATCTTTGAGACAAATATCTGATCCCAGCAGACAACTCACTATCCGGTCCCCCGTATTGTGCAAATAAGCCTTTTGCTATTCTCAGATCGCAGCCTTCTACCCATGCTGGATATTGCAGCTTTTTCTCGTATATCCACATATTCTATCTGCCTCCCATCTCATAGTCTATCTCCCATGGCCAAGGCTCTTCTATCCATTCCCATGGGCATTTGCTAATAATTTCATGAGTAAGGGGAGCATACTTTTTCTGATATTCTTCTTTTAGCTTCATTAATTTAATTGCATAATCATTATGAATGGCAAGCGCTTTTTGATCCATCGGATGAGTATCAAGATAAAGATTAAGCTCTATGCTGGAAAAATCAACTGCCATTATTTCTTTAAGCATTTCTAGTCTTTCCCTATCAATTTTCATCAAATCTACCCTCTTTCTAGGTTTGTTTTTAATTCTCATTCACACTATCTGTCATGTTTTTTCTTAACATAAGGTCTGTATAACTCTGGAAATATCGTACCTTTCATCAAGGCCTTCATTGGCTCATATATCTTGTTCATTACCTGATAAGGCACATAAGCTGTCGCCAATTCAAATTCCTTGGGCATTACAGGAATCTTAAACTCTGGTGAAACGAGCATTTCAGCGTTATAGTTGTGATCATACTGATATTTGTTCATTAACAACCCTCCTAACAAATACTTTCATTCACATTTTATTCCGAAGGTTAATTAAGTGTTACACTAAAAATAAAAAAAGGGATCAAATGACCGCCACCTCTACTCTCCTTCTTTAATAACATAAAACCTTAATTGATAATCCTTGGGGTATTTAAGCATTGTATTATAGAGTGAACGTCTGTTGGAATCTATGGTATGTGAAGCAAGTACAATATCACTGACACCTGCAGCTTTGTCCCATGCATATCCGGTTACTATCAAGGTGTGATAAGGTACACCGCTGGCATAGCAAAATTGCACCGGATCTCCTATAAAAACTTGATTTGATAAATCAAGCATATTATTTATAGCATCCTTGTAGCTTATGACGACCTGCTTGGCAGCTCGCTTTTCCCAATGTTTTTTAAAGGATGCCGCTACTTTCCATGATAAGCTTATACGTTTATCTCCATCTTTGTTGCTTGCCCCCGGCTTGCAGTACCAATTGGTAAACCAGGTATAGTGATTAGGATTTCCATCCTCTACCCAAGGCATGCCCCCTGCATATAAAACCTGAGAAACAAAATTTGCACAATCTCCACCACCACCATGAAAGCTAGGATAAGCACTGTTATAATTCTTCCAGTAGGTGTCTATATATAGCTTCGCTTTCGTGCGATTATAAAAACTGTTTTTACCTGTAATTCGGCTTGCTTGTATATCATCTTCAGACTCCATTATGCTTGCCAAAAACATCCATATGTCTTCGTTGAATTCATACATCATTGGGTTATGCTCTCTTTGCAGCTGCATGAGCACATCAACCATGGTCTTGTCATTGCTTAACTGCGCTTGAGGTATATTTAGCTTGTCTGAGATAGATTCAATTAGTCTCTTTCTCCTATCCAGGTCCTCCAAAAGAATACGGTCATGCATTAGCATTTCTATGTTGATGCTGTCAAAATTTTGCATATCATACCTCCAGAATAATTTTATATGTTATACAATATAAGTATTTTCACTTAACTTGTCTAATTACAACTAAGACTATGACCAAGAATATATCGTTCATATATTACTTGGTCATGACATAACTATTACTATGACTTATTAAGGATGGTGAAAATATGGATATAGAAAAATTAGTAGACGACTTTTTTGAGAGTTTGCCCTGCAAGGCAGATCAACCCTATCCAGAAACCGAAGTAGAGGGACAAAATCTAAGGTATGCTAAGCTTTTGATGGATGCCTATTCAGACGGAGAAAAAGCAGAAATGACAGCAATAACCCAATATATGCATCATCACCTAACAATTCAAAATAAAGAAATTGCTAATGTGGAGCTATGCATAGCCCTTATAGAGATGAAACATTTGGAGATGTTAGGTGATTTGATTAAGAAGCTAGGGGGCAATCCTAAATATAGAAATTCCAATAAATCCTGGTGGGATGGCGGCCAAGTTGCCTATGGAGACACCACAGAGTTCAAGCTGAAGTTGGATATTGAAGCAGAGAAAGCCGCTATCGAAGGCTATAAAACTTTAATCAGTGAAATAAAGGATAAGCATGTAATTACAGCACTTCAAAGAATATTAGATGATGAAATAGTGCATTTAAATATTTTAATGGCATTGTATAGAAAGTATTTTAATAGATAAGTAGGCAGCCTTTTCATAGTAAAATATACAAATCTTGGCTCGAATAAAAACCTCCCAATCACAAAAACTAATTAAATATGGTTGGGAGGTTTGCTATGGCAGAAAAGAAAAAGCTACTAGAAAAGATAGAGAGTCTCAAACAGCGTCTGAATCTCCTTATCACAGAAAAATCATGTTTGCAGGACAAGGAGATTATTGAGGCGAGCACTCTTTTGGATGCTGTGCTTAATGAATATAATGAACTATATAATAGTTCAAATCGAAATTAAATGCACTATCTAAAGGATGGCTTTTTGAATACCATCCTTTAGATAGTGCAATAGTTTATAACAACCCTACTTTTAAAAAAACTTTTTCCAGTAATCAACTCCCCGTTTTAATTTTTTCATTAATCTCGAAAACAATAAATCTTTCAAGGGTTTGAACATAAATTAACAGCTCGCTTTTTTACTGATAATACCGTGTCTCAAGTTTTCGTCTTCTTTAAGTAGTTTCACAAAGCCTATCTATATTTTTCTTGAAATTTCCACCTCCCGTTTTAATAACTTCTATTCTACTATATCTAAATCTGTGACCATTGATCAACCACACTATAAATTTATGAGAATAACGGCTTGCATTATTCAAGAAAATTTCAATTTACATAATTATTTTTTTCACCAATGCCAATTGCTGTTTTACGTTAGCCCTCAGATCTATACTTAATTAAATAGCTTTAGATGTTGACACAAGATCTAAAAAATATTATAATTCATTTAGTAATTTACTAATTTAGTAATTTAGTAAGTGAATTATAATAACATATCAGGAGGCAATAAATTGAAAATACCAACTACTTTAAAACATAAACCAGTTATAGTATCTGAAAACTATGAAAATGTAGATGGCAGATATGCTTATAATACAGATGCAAAGGGCCTTTCATTGGGATTAGCCCAATGGAATGATCGCGGCAAGGTAGATATTTCCGCCAAAGTATGGAGATACACTGGAGAAAAATGGTCCAGGCAATCAGAAGAACTGCCGCTCCATCGCGTACTTGATCTTGCCATTCTTGTCTGCAGAGCAAAGCTTCACTTTCGTGAGTCTTATCGTTATAAAGAACTGTATGATACCGAAAATCCAATAATCGATCGAATCGGCTTACAAGGTGATGCTATGACAGTGGCTGTATGTAATGATAATGAAAAGATTCATGAGGATATCAAGCTTTTCAGTCAAGCTCTCAGCGATGATGATGAGCTTATGGGGGAGCGCTTACGTACTTTATCAAGAATATTAAAGGAAATGGGCTATTAGCAA
>MGOS01000038.1:23964-24551 GCA_001797185.1 Clostridiales bacterium GWB2_37_7 | reverse complement strand
ACCGGAAAAATTGAACAGATTCCTGTGCCAAACAGGACAAAAATACCCGTTCTAGAATATTTGTCCAATAAGTTTGAAGTGGATCGCGTTTATAGTGAAAAGGAAGTCAATAGAATTATAGATGCATGGCATACCTTCGGAGATTATTTCATATTGAGAAGGCTACTGATAGATTTTAAGTTTCTTGAACGTACACTTAATGGATCAGAATACTGGGTTGTAAAAAAAGAGGATCATAAAGAAGGTGATATCTGATGGAAAGAAAAAAAGAATTAAAAATGCAATATAAACAAGCAAGACCACAGATGGGTATATTTATAATCCGCTGTAATGCCAACAACAAGTGTTATATTCAGGCAACGCATGATTTAAGAGGTGTCATCAATGGTGCAAAGGCTAGACTTGAATCCGGTATGCACCCCTATCGAGAGTTGCAAATGGAATGGAATGATTTTGGTTCAGGAAGCTTTACGATTGAAATTCTTGAGAATCTAGAATATGACAAAGATGAATCCAAAACGGATTATAAGGAAGATTTGGCTTTGCTGCAAATGATTTGGGAAGAAAATCTCGCGAAGGAAAACCTT
>MGOS01000038.1:12883-23943 GCA_001797185.1 Clostridiales bacterium GWB2_37_7 | reverse complement strand
CGCCTCTACATTGTCAGCTGCACGCTCCTGACTGTCATCTAATTTATAATTCTTTAGTTCTGCCAATAATATTTCCAACTGTTCATTATGACATTCCTGTTCTTTGGCTGTATTTAGTGCATTTCTCAGTGTAAACCTTGTTGTATATCCTGACATTTGTTTTGTTTCCAAAAAGAATATTTTATCCTCTGCTCCCTTTAAAAGCATCTGTGCACTAATTTCCATAGGCAGCATCTTCCCTCTTAAAATTCCTAAATATGTATTTTCCATATAACACCTCGTAAGTAAAATTTGAGCTATGGATTTATTGCTTAGCCAATTCTTCCATTTGATTAATCAGGTCTTCGAATACCTTAAGTGCATTGTTGATTGGGTCAGGAGTTGTCATATCTACACCTGCGAGCTTCAAAAGCTCAATTGGGTAATCAGAGCCACCACTCTTTAAGAACTCAAGATATTTATCTATTGCACCTTGACCTTCATTTATAATCTTATGGGCTATAGCTGTCGCAGCAGAGAAACCCGTTGCATACTTGTAAACGTAGAAGCTGCTATAAAAATGTGGTATTCTAGACCACTCCATATCTATGAGCTCATCAATTATCATATCAGAACCATAATATTCTGCATTCAAGTCATGATATATCTGACTTAGCACATCTGCAGTCAAGCTTTCTCCTGCCTCCGCCTTACTATGAATCATCTTTTCAAACTCCGCAAACATTGTTTGCCTGTAAACAGTAGTTCTGAATTGCTCCATATAGTAGTTCAATAAGTACATCTTCTTCGTTTTATCCGTGGTATTCTTTAGCATATAGTGCATAAGTAAGGCTTCATTCAGAGTAGAAGCAACCTCTGCTACAAATATCTTATACTGCGCGTAAATATATGGCTGGTTTGCGTCAGAATAAAAGCTGTGCAAGGCGTGACCCATCTCGTGAGCCAATGTAAACATGTTGTTTACATTATCAGTGTGGTTTAACAACACATAGGGGTGTGAGTCATAACAACCCCAAGCATATGCACCGGAACGCTTACCTTCATTTTCATATACATCTATCCAACCAGATGTCAACCCTTTCTCTAAATCCCTGCTATACTTTTCGCCCAAAACAGCTACGCCCTTCTTAACCGTGTCCACTGCTTCTTCGAAGGTTATATCCATTTTGACTTCCTTAACCATCGTAGTATAAATATCGTACATGTGCAGCTCATCCAATCCCATCATTTCCTTACGAAGCTTCACATATCTGTGCATAAGATGCATATTGTCATGGATTGCCTTGATAAGATTGTCATAAACTTCCTCTGGTACATTGTCTGGAAATAAATATGACTCTCTAGCAGAGCTGTATTTTCTGACCTTTGCATTGAATATATTTGACTTGACCTGTGAATTAAGCAAGGCAGCCAGCGTATTTCTTTGTTTTTTATAGGTAGTATACAATGCATCAAAGGCATCTTTACGCACTCTTCTGTCTGTACTCTCCAGCAGCTGTATGTATCTGCCCTTTGTCAACTCAATTTCTTCACCATTTTCATCCTTTATAGCAGGAAATTTTATATCTGCATTGTTAAGCATACTATAAATGCTGCCCGGAGCATTGGCCATTTCACCAGACATAGCAAGTATCTGCTCTTCACTTGCATTTAGTATATGGGGCTTTGTTCTAACTATTTCACCTAAATATTTATTATAAAAGGACAGCTTCTCATTTTCCTTAAAAAAACTTGACAATTCGTCATCTTGTATAGAAAGTATTTCTGGTACTATAAAGGAGCTTGCACTGGATATTGCTACAGACAAAGAATCCGTTCTGTCCGCCAAGCCCTGATAATATCCATTCGAACTGTCCTCATGACTTCTCATTTGAGCGTATACATATACTTTTTCAAAAAGTCTGCTTACTTCAGCCTGTGCTTCCAGACACTTCAATAGACTATCAGAGCTTTCACCTATTTTATCTTTGAAGTCCTTTAGGTTTGATGCCAGCAATTTTGCCTTTGCAAAGTCTTTTTCCCAAGCTTCGTTGCTTTCATAGATGTCTTCAAGCTTCCACTTAAACTGTTCGGGAATCTCATTTCTTTTTGGTAATGATGTTGCTTTTTTTGTCAAAATAATCCCCACTCTTTCACACTTTTTCTAAATTATTATATCACACTGATTATTATGCGACAAAGACAAAGAAAAATTAAAGAAATTTTGTATCCTAAAATTTTAATCCAGATAAATCGCACGAAATAGTTAGATTAAATATTAAACACAGCTGTTTTTAGAGTACCTCGCTTAATGTAAAAAAACTTCTGGCAATATTATGTGCATCAACTGTATTTTAGTGGTAAAATGAAATCAATATTGACTATCATAAAGGCGGTGTTTTTCGTGAAGGTATTAATTGTAGATGATGAGCCAGCAATAGTGGATCTCATAAAGATTAACTTAGAACTCGAAGGCTTTGAAACCCAATACTGCCACAGCGGCAAGGAAGCGGTCAAATATGCTCAGGCGGTTATTCCAGATTTGATATTGCTTGATATTATGTTGCCTGATTTGAATGGCTTCGACGTATGTAAGGCTATACAAGATTTGAACATACCTATTATTATGCTTACAGCGAAAAACGATATCAAGGATAAGCTGTACGGCTTAGAACTTGGTGCCGATGATTATATTACCAAGCCCTTTGATAGCAGAGAGCTAATAGCAAGAGTAAAAACCATTCTTAGAAGGGTTGATAAATATAATATTAAAGATGATACAACTATAGTCGTTGGTCCAATATCCATCAATACACCAGAGCGAATAGTACATATTGATGGTGTTGAGGCTGCTTTGACTCCAAAGGAATTTGACCTGCTGCTGCTTTTCAGCGAGAACCAAAGAAAGGTCTTTTCGCGTGAAAACATTCTTGAGTTGGTATGGGGTTATGAATTCATAGGAGATAGCCGTACCGTCGATATACACGTACAAAGGCTAAGAAGGAAGCTTGGTGTCTATAATCACTTTGTCAAAACAATTTTTGGAATAGGCTATAAATTTGAGGTTGTAGTATGAGGTTAAAACAAAAAATAATACTGCTCAACATAGGCACATTATTAATCATGCTGATTGTATTGGGCATTATAATTTCTAATATAACTGACAACTATAATCTCAATACGAGATTGCAGTATCTGCAAGGTCAAAGTGAGTATGCTGCGACATACATTGAACAATACGTAATGAATAAGTCGAGAAGTTTTTTCGATGTACCCGCCCTAATGGAATCCAACGCAGGCTACTTAGCAGAGTTTCTGGAAAGAACTGTGAACGGTCGAGTACAGATTTACTATGGCAACAGTCTGTTAGGGGATTCCGAGGATATTATAGATCAAAATACCGCGATAAGACCAGAAGTAGCTCAGACCTTTCAAAAAAACAGTGCTTACTTTATCAGTCAGGGACCAAACAGAACTTTCTATTATGCTGCTCCCGTTGTGATCGGAAATAAATACACCTATTCTGTTGCTTTTATCTACAGCCTGGCAGAAACCGATAAAATGAAAAAAAACACAATTCAAATGTTTGTAATTACTGGGATAATTGCTTCAATGATTGTGTTGTTGGTGGGAACTGCAATCTCTAATATGATCATATATCCCATCAAATCCTTGCATAGAGCTACAAAGCAGTTCTCAAAAGGTAATTTAAATTCTCGAGCAGATGTATTTACCAAGGATGAGGTTGGCGAGCTGTCGCTTACCTTTAATGCGATGGCAGACAATATCCATGAAATGATTACAAAGCTTAATTATGAGCAGGAAAAACAAAAAAACTTTTTTGATAACTTTACTCACGAGATCAGAACTCCCTTAACTACAATATTGGGCTACACAGACCTTTTGTGGAAAACAAATGACGAAGAAGTAAAAGACAGAAGCTTGTTTCACATAGATTCCGAAGGCAAACGAATGTTGAAAATGGTAGAAAGTTTATTAGAGCTTTCCAAACTAAAAAAATTCGACTTGGAATTAAATAAACAGACTACTGATATAAAGCGGTTATTGGAAGAGGTTTGTGATTCTA
The DNA here is from genome assembly GCA_001797185.1 of Clostridiales bacterium GWB2_37_7. GTDB lineage: Bacteria > Bacillota > Clostridia > Lutisporales > Lutisporaceae > GWB2-37-7. The sequence continues at coordinate 19,877 of MGOS01000038.1, read as the reverse complement.
TGCATTATAAAGCCAGAAGGTATAACATTAGCTTCCGATTAAAGCTGGAGCCTGTTGTTTATATTGTTGATCCTGATATGTTTAAGCAGCTGGTAATAAATATCATTGATAACAGCATTAAATACAGCAAATCAGAGTTTATTGATATCACCCTTTCCAGCGCAGATAAGTTAAAGCTTGTTATCGAGGATTATGGCTGTGGAATAGATCCAAAAAACCTGGAAAGCATTTTCGAACCCTATTATAAGGTAGATAAGTCCAGAAATAGCAAAATCGAAGGTTGGGGTTTAGGACTTTCCATCGTGAAAGAAATAGTCTCCAAACATAATGGTTATATAAACCTTAGCAGTGTTCTAAAGGGCGGCACAAAAATAGAAATTATACTTTAATAAAGGTGAAGATATGAAAAAAATTATACAGACCCTAATTATAATGCTTATTACTCTTTTGGCCGTTGGCTGTAGTGTCAAGCAGAATCAATTGGTTGTTTTGCAAAAGCAAAATAATATGCTTGATAATGTTGAGGAAAACCTTTCGTTAAACTTTAATATCATGCCACAGAAAATTAGCATAGAAAGCAATTCAGAATTTCTAAAAAAACTTGACTCTGAAACGTTTCCACTAGCCGTTTCTTCAGACACTGGTGTCATTATTGGCTTTAGCTTTATTGAGAGCAATGAAGCAGACCAGAACAATAGCAGGGTAATCACCGGCAATATGGTACAACCGATTAACCTCTATGCAGTGGATACCAACAGCAATGACAAGAATTTATTGGGTAAATTTCTTACCCCTAAGGATTTTCAGTTCGATGAAACAGGAAAGCTATTTGCCTTTATCGATGGCAGCAGCAATATTTATATCTATGATACACAGTCAAGACAGCTTCAAAAGATATTAGAAGGCAAAAACTATTATGCATATAACAGTTTGAGCTGGTCAAGGGATTCAAAAAAACTTCTTATAAATCAAAGAATGACTTTGGATATATCCTCCAAGCAGCTAATTTCCTTCGCTGTTGATGCTTACAATCCTTTTGTTGAGCAAATATACAACAATCAAGAAATATATATTGTACAAATGAAAAACAATGAATACAATGACATGATAGCATTGTACAATTTTGACAGCAAGTCCTTCAAGAGTCTGGCAAATGGTGTTTTTCTTGATTCCGATAATATAAATCTCATCTATACAAAGGAAAATCAAAATAATCTTTTTGTTTTAAATATGGAAACCTTAGAAAGCAAATCTATAGAAGCAGGTCCGATTTATAATGCAAAGATTATGAAGTCCACAGGAGACATACTCTATACTACAGTAAATCCGGATTTGGCAAGCAGAAATAGATATCTGCTTATAAAGTTTAACCCAAGTACAGGACTCAAAAAAACAATAGTGCTCAGCACTCCGACTTTTTACCTAAGCCCCGCTGAGAATAAGCTATTTTTTGTAGGAGATTACAATGAAAATAATATTACTATCAATACCACAGGGTTTAATATCATTCAAACTGGCAACAAAACAGATGATTCTGATTTATTAGGAATAAAGACTACCCTATTAAAAATGTTTCAATTAGATTACAACTTTGAAGGAAGCTATGAGGAATATGAAAAATTGGCTAAAAATATTTACGCCAATACTTATGATTTGATCCCGCAAGAAGCCCTAGAGAACAAGCTTATTGACTTTAAAAGGTTCAATATGCCTTTGCCTACATGGCAAAAGGAGCCCATCATTCCACCTACTATTGTATTCAATACGATAAATATAAATGACAGCAGTGCATCTGTAAATATAGGCTTTTTCTTTATCAATTCCATCGAGCTTGCTAAAATTGATGGGAATTGGATGATCACGGGCTTCTCTACGCATCCTGATTCAAAAGAGGTAAAAGAGATACGCTCTTTGGTGCAAAAGCACTTAAATGATATCAAAATCAAAAACTCGAAAGAAGCCTTGAAGTACTGGAAAAATGAAGAAAATAGTGAGTTTGATAAAGATCAAATGCAAATTGTTAAGGATTTAATGAAGAATTCAAGCTCCAATAAAATAGAAATAGGTGAAATAGAGCTTTGGAGCTTAAATGAACCTCATCGTGCAGAAAGTTCACAAACAGCAATTGAAGCAAAAGTTAAGATTATTATCACCAATAAAAGCAATACACAAAAATATAAGCTTGTATTATCAAAATCCAATAGTCGAAGCTTTACCATAGAAAGCTGGAGTATAGATCCGCTAAGCATTTCACAGCTTCGTTGATTTGGAATTTATTTATATTTAATTACGGCAAATATTATACTGCTTTTGGGGAAAGCTATTTTCGAGGTGAAAGGCATGTATAATTTAAACAGCGAATACTATGTTGGAAAAGGTTATGAAATAAACCACATACCTCAGATTATACCTTTAAATGAATTCGGTGCAATACTTTTCGGTGAAGATCCGGGTAATATAGCAGATGAAGTACAATATACTGATCTAATTCAAAAACTTACACGATAGTTTTACCTCACAATTATACCCCGATCTTTGTTATGATTTCCTAGGAAATCATAACAAGACGGGGTGTTTTGTTTAGTCTAATTTCTTTGTGAATTTTTTTACAGTAACAGTAGTAATAATAATGATTATTGCTACTAAAATTGCAGTTGTTTTGTATAGATAATCAAAGCCTACACCCTTTAATATGATTCCCCTTAGAATAATCAGGAAATGCGTAACCGGTAAAGTGGTGCTAAGAGCATATACAAGCTTCGGCATCGCTTCCCTTGGGAACATAAAGCCTGAAAGCAAAACACTTGGCAATAGCACCAGTAGTGCTGCCTGCATCGCCTGCAGCTGTGTCTTAGCAACTGTCGATATCAGCATGCCCATTGCCAGGGCACCAATTAAAAACACGATACCCAATAAAGTCAGTAGCAGAATGCTACCCTTTATCGCTATACCAAATAATAAATAGCTTAATATAAGAACGATTGTATAGTCATAAATGCCAATAAAAACATAGGGTATCAGCTTACCTATTATCAATTCCAAGGAGCTCACAGGAGTCATGATAAGCTGTTCTATCGTTCCACGTTCTCTTTCTCTAACCATAGCAAAAGCAGTAAGAATTACAGTAATATTTTGCAATATGAGTCCTACTACTCCCGGAACATTAAACTTGCTGCTTTCCAAGGTAGGATTATACAATACCATAGCTCTCGCTTCAACACCTAATCTATTGCTTAGTGTGGTCCCTGTATTTATCACCTTGACATTGCTCAACTCTTGAGAGTAGTTGTTTGAAATCATTACCGCATAGGATGATGTTGTTCTCGCAATAGACGGATCTGAGCCATCAATCAAAATCTGTACTGATTCTTTTCTGCCCCGTCTTAATGCAGTTGCAAAATCAGGAGGAATCACCAATGCAGCCTTTGCTTCACCTGCATCAATCATTTCTTCAACTTTTTTGGGATTATCCGTAACAGCGTATATATTAAAATAGTCGGAGTTCTCGTAGCTTTTTATCAATTCCCTGCTTTCTAAGGTATTGCTTTGATCACATACTGCCAGCCTGATATTATTTACATCTGTACTAACTGCAAATCCAAACAGAAGCAGCATCATTATAGGAGCTATCAATGCCAATATCATACTCACTTTGTCTCTTCTAATATGTATGAACTCCTTCTTGGTTACAGTCAGCACTCTTTTTATATTCATATGCTACACCGACCCTTCCTGCTGCCTTATTTCTTTAAAGGACAGCACTGCATCCTTGCTGGAAAGCTTTGCAACATATTCTATAAAAATATCCTCCAGATTCTCCACCTTATGCTTTTTATATAGCTCCTCCGGTGTGTCAATTGTAATTAAACTTCCGTTATAAATAAAACCTATAATATCACATATTGAGGCTTCATCCATGTAATGGGTTGTAACTAAAATGGTTATTCCGGATGATGCCAGTTTGGTAATAACCTTCCAGAACTCTCTTCTTGAAACAGGATCTACCCCTGCTGTTGGCTCATCTAAAACAAGAAGCTGAGGCTGGTGTATTAGCGCGCAGCACAAAGCCAGCTTCTGCTTCATACCTCCCGACAATGTGCCTGCCAAGGATTTTTCCTTACCAACCAAGCCTGCCATCTCAATCAAACGTTCTTTTCTATCTTCAAGCTCTTTCTTATTTAACAGATAAATACTGCCATAAAACTCAATATTCTCCGTCACAGATAAATCTTCATAGAGACCAAATCGTTGCGACATATAGCCGATATTTTGCTTTATCTTCTCTGTATCCTTATACGAATCAAAGCCCAGAACCCGTCCTTCACCAGAGGTTGGCGTGATCACACCACAGAGCATTCTGATTGTGGTGGATTTGCCAGAGCCATTTGGACCTAAAAATCCAAAGATTTTACCCCTTGGTATTTTAAATGATATATTGTTTACAGCTGTAAAACTGCCAAATTTTTTGATGAGATTATTAACTTCTATTGCAAATTCCATACTCCACCCTCTACTTAAGCTGTACGTCTAGCAGCATTCCGGCCTTTATTTTATCCAAATTGTCCGTAATCTGCACTTTTACAGCATATACAAGTCTTTCTCTGTCATTTTTTGTAATGATATTCATGGGTGTATATTCTGCCTTTGAAGAAATATTTACAATCTTACCTTTAATATTTTCCTCAACAAAATCACTGTTTATTGATACTGTCTGATTCAATTTTAGCTGTGGCAAAAGCTTTTCCGGTACAAAAATTTTCACCCAAAGGTTTTTTGTATTTGATATTGTTGCAACTGCATTACCAGGAATAATATACTCACCTACACTGAAATTGATTGTATTGATAACTCCTTCTATTTTTGATTCTATCTCTGACTTTTCCAAAGCAAGCATAGAAAGCTGATAGTTTGTCTCTGCTTGTTTTACACCTAGCTTCGCTGTTGTTTTAGAGGTTTCAACTGCACCATTTATCAGAACAAGCAACTTTTGATTAGCAGCTTCTAGCTGCTGTGCAATGCTTACCTTTTGAGCTTGCAGTATTTCCAGCTGAATTTTATTTGCTGCAAGCTGTGCCTTAGCTCCTTCTATAGCTGTCAGTGAATTTTCATAGGTTTTTTTTGAAGAATTCATATTATATTCTGCAGTATCCAGCTCCTGTTTTGATATGCTTCCGCTCTGATACAACACCAATATATCGTCATAGGCCTTTTTCTTATAATCATAGGTCTCTTCTACCGCAGAAGAGTTAGTTTCTGCCTGTTTAAGTAATGCAGTTCCTTGTTTAATTGCTTCTTGACCTTGCTTAACAGCACCGGTAGCTGCATCTGATTGAGCCATAAGCTGTTTTACAACTGCTTTTTGTGCTGCTATTTCTTCTTCTCTCGCACCAACATTGACTTTTTCAAGTTCATTGGACGCATTTTGTATTCCCAGCTCTGCTTGTTCACTGCGGATCTTGTTTTCAGGAGTATCAATAACAGCAATGAGCGTACCCTTTTCTATATTTTCTCCTTCTGCTACCTTAATCTCTGTTATGATGCCTCCAGCTTCTGCACTAATATCTATCTGTTCCATTTCTGCTGTACCATAAAACGTGGTAGCATTGTTTTTGCTAAAGGCTTGACAGCCCGTAAAAATAATTAATAGTGCTAAAGTCAATAAAAGTGCCAGTTTTCTAACCATTGCTCCCCCTCTTTTCTATAACTCCATTTATATAAATATCTAATATCGCATCAATTTCCCTACTGATTTCTAATTGTGGATTTAACAAATTTTTGTCCAGCACAGTAAGAGCAAAGCTGCCTACAAAGCATCTAACCGCTGTATGAGGATTTATATCCCTAAAGACGCCCTTGCTAACCCCTGTTCGATATACCTCCTCCATAAGCTTTATAAACCCTGGTACCAGCTGCCCCAAGTATTCTTCTTTTAGATCCTCATGATATTGTATTTCATTGATCACTATCTTTACGCAGTAAATGTTTTTACTTATTAGCTCAACCTTTTGCAACAGCACCTGCTTTATTGCTGCCTTTGGATCATCCAAACTGCAGTCCCTAAGTATTTCTTCAAAGGGCAGCTGCATAATTGTTGGAACCAACTCTTTGATTATGTATCCCAATACACTCCTAAGCAGCTCCTTCTTTGTTTTGTAGTATTTAAATATCGTACCCTCCGCAACCTTGGCAGCTTTGGCAATTTGTGCCGTAGATGTACCATGATAGCCTTGGATAGCAAACAAATTTATAGCTGCATCCAATATTCTCTGCTGTGTTTCGCTTCTTTTTTTCATTTATCCACCTCCTCCAGTGAGTGATTACTCACTTATTATTGTACTGCGTTAATTTCTATATTTCAAATTCATTTCACAGCTTTATACTTATATTTCCGGCGAATAGATAGCATAGGTTAATATATCTCTTATTTCCTTTCACTTTCTATAAATCTTTTGGATAACAAAAATAGCAAAGGGCAGACCATAGGTCTGCCCATACATTTATAAAAAAGGATAAATTACAGATTAAGCATAAAGCTTTGAAACGATATATACTACTAACCTTGAAGGTAGTATACGTTTTAAAAATGCCAATATCTTATTGATAGGACCTACTACGACTCTTACAGGTGGATTACTACTATCAATAATTTGCTTTATAACCTTGACAACTCCGACAGGCGGCGGTCCTCCTTGCTCATCCTTCACCATTCTTGCAACTGACTTATCAAAGGTTGCTTTGTATATAGAATCCTGTGACCCCTTTGCAAATACTCTGTTGTTTGTAAAGCCGGTTTTGGTATCTCCTGGTTCTACTAAAGAAACTCGAATTCCAAAAGGCTGCAGCTCTATCCGAAGTGCTTCTGTCATTGCCTCAAGAGCATATTTACTTGCACTATAAAAGGATTGGAAGGGTACTGATATTAAGCCCGCAGTTGAGCTTATATTTATAATCAAGCCCTTGCCGTTTTCCCTCATAATTGGGGCTACACTTCTAC
>MGOS01000038.1:10902-12740 GCA_001797185.1 Clostridiales bacterium GWB2_37_7 | reverse complement strand
CCAGCATTATTAACGACAGCTGAATCATCTAAATATCCGTCCTCTAGTTTTCTGCTTGTTCCGTACACCTTATAGCCTTCCACTGCAAGAGCCTCTGCAACTGCTTTTCCCATTCCAGAGGATGCTCCAGATATAAAAACAACGTCACCATAAAGCTTCTTCATTCCAGTCCCCCCTAAATAATATTGTATTCCTTGCCTACTACCTCCAGCGCATTTAAGGCTTGATCCAAATGCTCTTTGGTATGAGTAGCCATAATACTCATTCTTATTCTAGCTAGTTTCTTCGGAACTGCAGGGTACAATACAGGATTTACATAAATATCCATGTCATGCAGTCTTCTGCAGACTTCCTTTACCTTTAAATCATCTCCAATAATGATTGGAAATATCGCCGTTTCTGCATCACCCAGATTAAAGCCCAAATTCAATAAGTTTTTCTTAAAGTAAGTTATATTGCTCCACAGCTTTTCCCTCAGCTGCGGCTCATCCTCTATGACTTCCATGGACGCTATCAAGGAACCTGCTGACTGTGGTGTCATAGCAGTAGAAAACATATAAGGTCTGGAGTAAAAATGGAGCAATTCGATCAGCTCTGATTTTGCTGCGATAAATCCACCTACAGAGCCCAAGGCTTTTGAAAATGTACCTGCTACGATGTCAACTTTGCCCTCAATATTAAAATGCTGAGGTGTCCCTCTGCCAGTTTTTCCAATTACTCCGGAGGCATGGGCTTCATCCACCATTACATAAGCTCCATATGCCTTGGCAAGCTCAACAATCTTATCTAAATGCGCTATGTCTCCATCCATGGAATAAACTCCATCTACAATAATGAGTTTTGTTCTATATTTATCCTTTACTTTAGTTAACGCATGCTCCAAAGATTTCATATCATTGTGTCTAAAGAATTTTGTGTTTGTATTTTTACAACCATCCAATATGCTGGCGTGAACTAACATATCCAATATCGCTATGTCATTTTCTTGAAGCATGGACAGCAAAGTACCGCAGTTAGAACCAAAACCCGATGTATATATAATTGCCGATTCACAGCCCTTAAATTTTGCTACCTTTTCCTCCAGCTCAATATGTAAATCCAAGGTTCCACCCAATAAAGGCACACTTCCTGCACCGGAGCCATACTTCTCCAAAGCGGCTTTTCCTGCTGCTATCGTTCTTGGATGCTTAGTAAGGTTCAAATAATCGTTAGATGCCAAATAAACCATTTCCTTGATGCTTCCTGTGTATTTGTCCTGCACTCGCATAATAGGACCAGACCCGTCAATTGAAACACGTCTATATTGAGCATGTCTTCTTTCAAAAACATCATTGGAAAATTCCTTAAAGAGTCTTGCCCTTCCCATTATGTCTGCATCTTCAATCAACATAAAATCTGCCAAACTGAAATTCCTAGAATCCATTATTGTACCTCCTCTATTGCTCATACATTGATTTATTTATAAAAATCTGAACATAGTTCTTGTGTACATTTATGTGTACACTCTCAATAGTATATTATATCATAATTGTTAAAATTTAGAATATACTTGGTAAAATATTTTGGACAAAATGTTATTTGTCTATTTTGGGATATAAATTACTATAAAGTATTATAATAGTAGAAGAAATTTCACAAATAGGAGGACTTTATGTTTAAATTAATTAAAAATATAGATGTGTATGATCCTGCCCCAAACGGCAGGATGGATATATTAATATGTAATGATAAAATAATTAAACTATCCCAGAATATCGATTTTCCAACTGAAAGCTTTGATACTGAAGTCATTGACGGTACAAAGCTCAAAGCTGTACCAGGATTTGTAGATCAGCATG
>MGOS01000038.1:8248-10853 GCA_001797185.1 Clostridiales bacterium GWB2_37_7 | reverse complement strand
CTGTAGGTTTGTTAGGCACCGATGGTATAACAAGAAGTATGGTTTCCTTGCTTGCAAAGGCCAGAGCTCTTGAGACAGAAGGAATTTCAACATATATTTATTCCGGCTGCTATGAAATGCCTACGCAAAGTATAACCGGTTCAGTAAAGACAGATATCGTATTGATTGATAAGGTTATTGGCGCGGGCGAGCTAGCCATATCAGATCATAGGTCTTCTCAACCAAATTTCGATGATTTGAAGAAAATTGCAGCAGAAGCAAGGGTGGGTGGCATTCTTGCTGGTAAGTGCGGCATCGTCCATCTACATTTGGGAAATGGGCTCGACGGCATTAAAATATTAACAGAAATTTTAAGATCTACAGAAATACCATCCAAGCAGTTCATGCCTTCTCATATCAATAGAATAGAGCATTTGCTGATTCAAAGTATGGATTATTTAAAGCTTGGCGGATATGTTGATATAACCTCTGACTTTTATAGGACTAAGGAAAGTCCAACTACGTATAGTATTGCAGATGCCCTGAAGCTTTATAAGGACAATCATGTACCTATTGACAAAGTATGTGCCAGCTCCGATGCCAATGGCAGTACTCCAGTATTTGATATGGAAGGAAATTTGATAAAAATTGGTGTTGGATCCCCTTCGATACTTTATATGGATATCAAGCAAGCTATTGAGAATGGCATAGTAAGCCTGGAAGAGGGTATCAGCATCATAACACAAAATCCTGCAAAAGCCTTGAATCTCTATCCAAGGAAGGGAGCAATCGTTGAGAAGGGTGATGCAGATTTGGTGTTATTGGATGAAAAGCTTGATATAGATACTGTAATTGCTAGAGGTAAAGTCATGGTTAAGCAAGGAAATGCAGTGGTCAAAGGATTCTTTGAAAGTTGATAGCATAGCACATATTCTACTGCTCCATATATCAAAACAAAAAAGCAGACTATATAGACGAAATCTTCCTGGACATTAATTGGGAAGTGGTGAATGCTCGAGCAAGAAAGCTAATAAAAAGATATAGTAAAGACCGTAGCCACTCTACGGTCTTTGCTTTTCCAGATACACTTCAATATCGTCTACTAAATCATATTTTAATATTATATCCGAATAATTCAACAGCTTATCAGCTTCCTGCTTTAATTCAATATATTGTTCTTTAGGTATACTATTACCTGTTTCTAGGTCATAACAGATGTTCTCGCTTGAAATATAAATCCTTTCATTTGTCACAAAACTGCCATTTCTCAGGATCACCAAGCCTTCCTGTGCGTTTATCAGATCACGCCCAAAGACAGGCTGATTGCTTGCATCTATACCCATTATATTTAACAGCGTAGGCATAAAATCTACACCGCCCCCAGCTGTACTTATAGTCATGCTAGGAACACCTGGTGCTTTAATTATCATGGGTACCTTTTGCAGCTGCTGCCATTCCAAAGGGCTTAAGCTTTCCTTTCCGAGAAATTCTGCCAGCTCCTCTGCATTGTCCTTCGGTATTCCATAGTGATCGCCATAGATCGCCAATACCGATTGTTCCAATATCCCCTTGCTTCGAAGATCCTCCACATACTGTCCCAATGCTTCATCCGTATAATGCAGAGCCTCTAGATAGTTTCCTAGCAACGTGTCCTTATATTTACCCACATCAAAGCTGCTGTACTTGCTTTTGTCATTGTCATAGGGAAAATGGCTGGATAAGGTTATCAGGAATGCATAATAAGGCTGCTTTTGTGATTTCAGCTTTTCTAAGGACTGCTTAAAAAAATCCTTATCACTGATACCCATTCCTAATATTTCATTTTCTCTCATATTGCTTTTGTTGTAAAACTCATCAAAACCTATATTTTTATAAACAACACTTCTATTCCAAAAGCCAGGCTTATATCCATGCAAAGCGGCAGTTGAAAAGCCTGCTTCCTTAAGCTTGCGGGGCAAAGCATAATAATAATTACCAGGCTTTCTGATGTATGCTGCACCTACCTTCATAGGAAACATTGACATGTTGGCTGTAAACTCTGCATCAGAGGTGCCTCCTCCTGCAGTCTGGTAATAGTAGTTATCAAAGTATATGCCAGAGGCAGCCAGCTTGTTTAGATTCGGAGTTATTTCCTTACCATTTATTGATTTGTTAAGTACAAACTGCTGTAGTGCTTCTATCTGAATTACTATAAGGTTTTTTCTTTCACCTACCCCTAATAGCAGTCTGTCCTGACCCTGGCTCTGCTTTTGAGCCTTAAAAAAATCAAATATTTCCTGTTGCTTCTTTGCATCCAATTTGTCGCCTTCATCCATGCTTTGCTGCACAAAGGTATATAGGTCAGCTGCATGATAGTTCAAAAGACCAATGTTTTGCGCCACATAATCTCTATCATAAAAGGTCTGCAATATTGTGGGCTGACTTTTGAGAAGCTGGTTAAAGCCAGCATATATAATCAAACCCCCAAGGGCATAGCAAGCCAAAGCTCTCCAAATTCTGTTTTTTATATGTCTCTCCTTGCCAATACTCTTTAAGTTGAATTTTTTAATAATAGGCAGTAGTACAATATCAACGACCAATAACAAATCACTCAAATGTAAAAGCTGCAGCAAGCTGCTTTGAACAT
>MGOS01000038.1:0-8204 GCA_001797185.1 Clostridiales bacterium GWB2_37_7 | reverse complement strand
GCTCTCATATACCAGACAGAAGCCCTTTGATTTAGAAGCAGACTAACTGATACAAGCATAAGCAATGAGCCTAGAGTAGCATAGCTATAAAGCTCTCCAAGGTGACCGTCTCCTATTTGACTGCTGAAATAAAGCAGCTTCAACATAATAACAAGTGTAAATATTGTTGTTACATTAAAGGCTGCATTTGCTAAATTACTTGCCGCTGCAATGATAAATGAATATTTTGTTTTCTGCATTGTAGATTTCCACCTTTGTTTATTCAAGATAACACTATATCATTTTACATCAACCATGGCAATATTCAATACTCTGCTATAATAAATACTATTTGTGTATAATTTTACCACAAGTAAAAAGTAACTATGCTGTACTATTTATCATGCTTTATCTAAAATAGTACAACATAATATAAGTACTTACTTGAAAGTGCTAGTATTTTAGTATATAATCAACATGAAAATGTTACTGCTTATATAAAATTACCCTGACTTGCACAATAATATTTAATTATATAATTGCAATTCTTTTAAAATAATATAAATGTCTTCTATTGAAGCATTATCAAAATCAAAAAAGAGAGGTAGAAAAGATGAAAAATAAAATAGGCATCAATATCCCAGAGATTCTATTGCCTGAAAAAAATGTAAGCTATGAAAAATGGTCAGTAATAGCATGTGACCAGTATACTTCACAGCCAGAATATTGGGAAGAAGTAAGCAAGATAGTTGGCGACAGCTATTCAACTTTGAATTTAACTCTTCCAGAGGTATATCTGGAGCATGGAAACTATGATACCGAAGGCATGATAAAGAAAATTCATAGCAACATGAGAGAATATCTGGATAAAAATGTGCTAGTTCCACAAAAGCCAGGCTTTATCTATGTTGAAAGAAAAACAGAGCAAGAAGTTCCAAGAAAAGGTCTGGTTATTTCAATCGATTTAGAGAACTATGATTATGCTGCAAATTCAAAATCTTTAGTTCGTCCAACTGAGAAGACTGTAATCGAAAGAATCCCGCCGCGTGTAAAGGTAAGAGAAAATGCGACAGCTGAATTCCCTCACATCATGCTTCTGATAGACGATCCAAATGAAGCGATCATCGAGTCATTGTCTGATATGAAGGATAAGCTTGAAAAGGTTTATGACTTTGAATTGATGATGCATGGCGGCCATATAAGCGGTTATAAAATTGAGGATGAGGAATTGATGGTCAAGCTGATTAGTGGATTTGAGAAGCTAGCTGATCCTGAACTGATCCGTCAAAAGTACAGCCTGACTGAAGATAAGCCGGTACTGCTATTTGCTGTAGGTGATGGCAATCACTCATTAGCATCTGCAAAAGCTCATTGGGAAAATGTCAAGAAGACACTAACTGAAGAGCAGGTATTAAACCATCCTGCAAGATTTGCTTTAGTAGAGGTTGTTAACGTTCACGATAAGAGCCTTATTGTAGAACCTATACATAGAGAATTATTCAATGTGGATTCAGAAGTATTGCTTAATGCTTTAAGCGCTTATTGCAAGGAGAATGGCAGTGACTTAGAAGTTAAGTACCATGACAGCAGAACAATAATGAATATTGAGGACTTAGTCGGTGACTACAATACACATATATTCTCCATTGTAACAAAGGATAAGTCAGGAACAATAACAATTAAAAATCCGAAAGCTAATATCCCAGTAGGTACTATACAAGTATTCCTAGATGAATTCCTAAAGAACAATCCAAATACAAAAATTGACTACATACATGGTACAGACGTAATAGATAAGCTGTCAGCAAAAGAAGGAAATATGGGCTTTATACTTCCTCCAATCGAAAAGAGCGATTTATTTAGATCAGTTATATTGGACGGCGTAATGCCGAGAAAGACCTTCTCAATGGGTGAAGCTCATGAAAAGAGATATTACATAGAAGGAAAGAAAATAGTTTTATAAATTATAAACGTAGGGGCAGGTTTCCATGCCTGCCCACGGGAGGGCACAGAGACCCTCCCCTACAATATTATCCTAGTAAAAAATCCCGTAGATTTGATCTACGGGATTTTTGTTTATATCCTAAGCGTTAAAATGTTTCTTTATGATGGATACAATCTCTTCACCAATTCTCTCTTGAGCTTCCAATGTGGACGCTCCTATATGAGGTGTAAGAGAAATCTTTGGATGAGTATAGATTGCCTCATTTTTTGTTGGCTCTTCAACAAATACGTCAAGAGCCGCTGCAGCAACCTTACCTGAATCAAGTGCCTTAATCAGAGCGCCTTCACATACAACGCCGCCTCTTGCTGCATTAACTATGAATACTCCATCCTTCATCTTTGTGAATTCAGCTTCGCCTATTACTGGCTTATCCTTTGAACCTGGTATATGAAGTGATATGAAATCAGACATAGCTAGAAGCTCATCCATAGTTACATATTTATACTCAGGATCATTCTGATCACCGCTTCTATTTGTATAAACAACCTTCATACCAAGAGCTTTTGCTCTCTTCGCTGTTTCCTTTGCAATTCTGCCGTAGCCTATAAGACCAAGCGTCTTGCCTGCAAGCTCTATGCCCTCATAATGCTTCTTTTCCCACTTGCCTTGTCTCATTGTATGGTTTGCAATGTGTATATATCTAGCTAAGCAGAACATATGACCAATTGTAAGCTCTGCAACAGATGCACTGCTTGCATTTGGCGTATTTGCAACTGTGATCCCCTTTGACTTCGCATATTCGACATCTATGTTGTCAACGCCTACGCCGCCTCTGATTATTAGCTTAAGTCTGCCTGTTTCCAATGCTGCATCAATAATAGGCTCTCTAACCTTTGTAGCTGATCTAACTACAATAACGTCAAATTCCTTAATTTTCTGCTTAAGCTCTTCAACTTCATAGAATTGCTCTACAACTTCAAAACCGCTGTTCTTAAGCTCTTGTATAGCTGCCTGCTCCATGCCGTCTGCAACAAGTATTCTTACCATTTAATAGCACCCCTTACAGTCCTAATATTTCATTGATGATTGTGATTAATTCCTTAACCTCATCCAATGTATAGTCTGCCATATGTGAAATTCTAAAGGTAACATCCTTTAGATCTCCATATCCATTTGATATTTCAAAGCCTCTTTCAGCCAGCTTCTTATTTAAATCGCTTACGCTGATTTCTTTTGTATTCTTTATTGTAGTAAGCGTGTTTGAAAGATATTTTTCATCTTCTACAAATAATGCAAAATTGCTTCTTGCCCAATCACGAACATAATTAGCCATTTCAATATGTCTAGCAAATCTATTCTCTAATCCCTCAGCAAGAATTCTATCTAACTGATAATCCATCGCATACATGTGTGATAGTGATGGAGTAGACGGGTATTGATGATCTTTCTTATGTACATAATCGTAAAGCTCTACTAAGTCGAAATATAAACCTCTGTTTTCAACTTGTTTAGCAGCTTCTATTGCTCTTTCAGTTACAGAACAAATAGCCATACCTGCTGGTAAGCCTAAGCACTTTTGAGTTGAAGTTATACAAACGTCTATGCCCCATGCGTCCACTTCAATTTTTGTTCCACCCATTGAACTTACTGTGTCAACAAGGAACAATACTTCAGGATATTTTGACTTTAACAATTCACCGATTTCAGCAACCGGGTTCATGATACCTGCTGAGGTTTCATTATGTGTAACTGTTATAACATCATATTTTCCCGTAGCAAGCGCTTCATCTACCATAGCTACTGTTGTTGGTTGACCCGCAACTGATGAGAACTTGTCAGCAGGCACACCATTTGACTTAGCCATTTTGTACCATCTATCTCCAAAAGCACCTACTGAGAATACAGCCGCTCTTTTTCTTGTACAGCTGCGAATTGCTGCTTCCATCAAACCGCTGCCTGATGAAGTTGAAAGGATTATTGTGTTATTTGTATAGAACACCTTCTGTAACTTTTCAGAAATACCCTTTTGTAGCGCTGAAGCAGCTTTTGATCTATGCCCGATCTGTGGTGTAGCCATTTTCAATAGCACATCTTCACGTACATCTACAGGACCTGGAATAAATAATTTTTTATGCATTTAATATCCTCCTTTTATATATCGAGGGCTTTCCCTCATTAATAGTTTACTTTAAAAAAGTAAAGTTTAATATCATGTACAGCCTTATTTTACTATACATAAAAAATAATATACATTTTCTAATGTATCTTACAAAAATATCATACCATTTACAAAAATTTCACTCAACACTAAAATTGAAAAAATATGCAAAAAAACAAATGTTATACTTTTCTGAAATCTCCATATGCTCGGCATCATTATATTTCCATGTATCTTTCAGGGTATAACACCCTATGCTATAATAAGCTTAATATTACCTTATTTAGAAGAGTGTATATGCATCAACTCAACAATGTTGATAAGCTTGAACATATCGCTTTGAATTTTACTATATAAATGCGAGGTTTATATGAATTTTGAAAAATTAAAACATCATAAGCCAAGAATATGTGACTACATAGATTGCAATGAATTTTCTGTACTAATTCCCATCGTTGATTACAAAGGTCGACAAAGTATTTTATTTCAAATACGCTCAAAAATCCTGTTGAAGCAGCCTAATGAAATATGCTTCCCAGGAGGCAGAATTGAACATGCAGAGAACCCACTTCAAGCAGTAATTCGCGAAACCTGTGAAGAATTATTAATAGAAGAAAAAAGCATTGAGATATTTGGCGAAGTCGATACCTTGGTAACACCCTTTAATACTATCATTTATCCTTTTGCTGCAACGCTAAAGAGCTATCAGAATACCTTTGGCAAGGACGAAGTTGAAAGTGTCTTTTATGTACCCTTGGAATTTCTAATGGATTATAAACCAAAATGCAGCTATTTGGACGTATATATGAAGCCTAGAGAGGATTTTCCTTTTGAGAAGATACCATATGGCAAAGATTACCCATGGGCTAAGGGCAAATATCCTGCATACTTCTACGAGTATGAAGATAAAATTATTTGGGGTATAACAGCTAGGATATTAAAGAGTTTTATAGAATTGCTGCAGACTCAATAAAGGATGTATAAAGCATACATCCTTTTACTTATATAAAGCTCATTACATAAAAATGCATACAAAAATCAATAATAAGCTAAAGCAATCAGTCTTATGGGAGGAGCGTTTTATACCAGCTCTTCACAACAGAATGTTTCAGAAATATTGATATCTAAACTAAAGTTAATTTAATTATTTACAGGAGGCTTTTATGATTGTTGGTAGCAATGCACCGGGCTTTACAGCTAGCGCCTATACTAATATGCAAGTAAAAAGTATCTCTCTAAGAGATTATCCCGAAAAATGGATTATTCTTTTTTTCTATTCAGGAGACTTCTCTTTTGTTTGACCTACTGAATTATCATGCTTGGCGGTTCGCTATAGCGAATTTCAAAAACTTAATACAGAAATTTTAGCAATAAGTGTTGATAGCGTATACACTCATAAGGTATGGAATGAGATCGAACTATCAAATATGGTACAAGGCGGAATCCCTTTTCCAATGGTGACTGACGAAAACGGCAGCATAGGAAAATTGTATGATGTATATGATCATGCAAAAGGTACTAACTTAAGAAGTACATTCATAATTGATCCAAAGGGCTACGTTCATGGAATGGAGCTTTTAACATCACCAATTGGTCGATCTTCTGAAGAAATACTTCGACAGCTTCAAGCATTTCAAAATTATACACAGACTGGCGAACTAGCTCCTTGTGACTGGCATCCAGGCGAAAAGACGATAACGGAATCTATAGAAAAACCAGGTCATATCTGGAAAGAATGGAAACCTAAAAATTATAACTAGACTACTACTAATTTAGGACAGAGGAAAGCTACCTCTGTCTTTTATTTTATCACCTGTTAATTGTAATATTTACAATTGTCCTTTTCATAATAATTATAAATGTGATCAAAGGAGTGCTGTTATTATGAGTAATATTGTATATATATTTCTAATCTCCTTTGGAGTAGTAATTGGAGCAAGCTTATTTTCTGGTATTGCAGCAATCATATGCAACCATCCACCTCTAAAAAAAATGCTAGACATTTCTCTTACTATAAAGATTTGGGCAGTGGCCATTGCTATAGGTGGAACCTTCTCTTCCTTTGAAGCTATAGAAAAAGGTATATTCAATGGTGAAATAAGATCAGTAGCAAAACAAGTTATTTATATTGTAGTAGCACTTGTAGGTGCAAACCTGGGCTATGGCTTCATAAAGCTAATTAAAACATGTGGTGACCTATGGCTCGAATAACCAAAAATCCTTTCAATCTAATTATCTTTGCTGTCGGGTTTATCTTTGGAACGATTCTAACCTTAGCAATAACAACTGTTTTTCTAAGCTACCGAATTGATAAGTTTCACCAGCAAATAGAAGGCTTGCAAAATAGTCTGGCTGAAAGGAGCATACAATTACAAAAGCTTAATGAATCCTTAGATAAAAGAAAGTTTATATTAAGGGACATAGAAATTATCATTGATTCTCCAATGGATGAAGCTGACGCTAACCTTATACAGACCAGTATTAAAGAAAAACTTAACACCCTTATTGGCAAAGAGGTAAAAACCATTGATACTGAGCTTATAAGTGAAATAATTGATAAAAGGATTCTAATTACTGCTATTATGCAATATAAATTAAAGCTGAAACGGCTTATATTAAGTGATTCATTAAGAATATGGGTAGAAGCCGATATTTTAGATGGTATAAATTAGGTGATAAAAATGTTAAGCATATAATACCAAATAAAAGAAATCCCAACTAAACTGGGATTTCTTTTATTTATACTTCTATTCTTAGCTTAATGCTTCAGATAGCTTATTTGCATCGGTTATTGGAGCTCTGCAAGAAAAGTTTTCACATACATAAGCTGTAGTCTTATCATCAACCCTTTGCTGTCCTTCTGTATAAGGTATTAATTTTACTAAAGTCTCAATATCTTTTTCTTCCTTTACAACTACAACAGAGTAAGGCAGAAAGCTCTTATTGATTATATTTATGAAGCTTTGTACTGCAGCATCTGTTTTATCACCTACAATTACGATTTCACTGCCGTTACCACGAGCAAGCATAACGCCCATAAGCATGTATGTGTGCCCCATAGAATAGTCATTTACTTTATCGGCAAAAGCCCCAAACATCCTTTCAGCCTCTACCTCCAAATCAGTGTTTCCTGTCAGCCTTCCCAATCGAAGCAGGTTTAGAGCTGCCACTGAATTTCCTGATGGCATTGCCCCGTCGTAAGCCTCCTTAGGTCTTGCTATCAGTTGTTCACTATCATTTCCATAAATGAAGTAGCCACCATTGGCTTCATCGCCAAAATATTTAATCATATCCTCATTTAAGCTGACTGCCAGCTTTAGATATTTTATATCAAAGCTGGCTTGGTATAGCTCGATAAGCCCCCATACGAAAAATGCATAATCATCCAGGTATCCTGCATAAGCTGCTTCTCCCTCTCTATACCTCGCCAACAGTCTGCCATCCCCTCTAATTAGCTTACTCTGTATAAAGCTTACGGCACCTTCTGCAGCTTTCTCATAGTTTTCATTGCCCAACACCCTTGCCCCATATGCCAAAGCAGCTATCATCAAGCCATTCCATGCGGTCAATATTTTGTCATCCTTGTATGGATGGATTCTCTTTTCACGATGCTGGAATAGCTTGGTTCTCATATCCTCCAAAGGCAATTGAGTAAGCTCGCCAAAGGACATTTTATTATGAATAATATTTGGAATACTAGTTCCCTCAAAATTACCTCTTTCTGAAATATCAAACATGCTGCAATACTCCTTTGCAGCCCTTGCTCCCAACACCTCAGCTACCTCTTTGGGTGTCCAAACATAGAATTTACCTTCTACACCTTCAGAATCTGCATCCTCAGCGGAATAAAAGCCACCTTCCGGTGATGTCATATCTCGAAGTACATATTCAAAGATTTGCTCTGCAACCCTTCTATATTCCTGCTTTCTTGTAACCTGATACACTTCCAAATATGCGATCGCTAATAGGGCATTGTCATATAGCATTTTTTCAAAGTGAGGCACCAACCATTTGCTATCAGTGGAATATCTGGCAAAGCCAAAACCTATATGATCATATATTCCGCCTCTATACATGGACTCTAAGGTTTTCTCTACCATTTGCAATGCATCGCTATTGCCG
>MGOS01000037.1:27408-29073 GCA_001797185.1 Clostridiales bacterium GWB2_37_7 | reverse complement strand
ATGAACTTATAAAAAGTGGAAGCAGAAGAAGAGATTTGACGACATTTAAGATTGCTTATTTGAAAGAAGCAAAAAGATTGAATTATACACAAAAAGAAATGGGATGTAATATAGGCATAACAGAATCCGCGGTTAGATGTATGTTAAGCAGCATCGAATAACTGCGAAGCTGCGATGCCTGGCAACATATTTCTTAAGGGAGTAAATAAGACTGATGACGCCTTCAAGATTGACTTGCAACTATTTGCAGGTGGAAAAATTAAGTTCCCAGATGCAAAATGGTACGAGAGGACATATGGTTTAGGAAAAGGTGGTCAATTTGAAACTGACTTATCTTTTGATAGTTTCTTGCCATAAGAACAAGAGGAATGAAGATGTCCTATGATTTGAATATACTAGTACAACAACAGGAGAAACCTGTAGAATTGCCGTTTCAATCGTCTATTCAAATAAAAAACGAACTACAAGAAGAATTACGTTACAAAGATATTTGGAACTTCATGACACAGACAAAAGGCTTGTGGTATTGTTTGGGAGTACAAAGGGATGAGCTTTTCGACGCTTACACAATTTGTAACTCTGATTTTGAGATAGATGAAAAAGACATATTAATGCCATACTGGGTCACTGATGAAGATGTAAAATACAATTTAACACCTTTGATAGTTAACGAGCAGCACTTTAATGATTTCTGTAAGATAATTAAGTATATGCTAAAGCAGTCACCGGTAAATACGTTAATGATGCTGGCAAGATATCAAGGCGGTGAAAATGAAATAGTTTGTGGAGTTCTTTCTTATGAAGAGTTTATAAAGCTACTTAATGAAAGAAAAATCTTATTCAACGTTTGTTATATAATTCACCTAACCGAATTTGAAAGACATAAATAACTTATTTAAAACTTGAAATCGCTAAGTGCTGGGTACCGGACGTATTTACAAATTGAAAACCAGATAATTAAATAAAGTAACAAGCTTCTCAATCGTATTAATGTACTTTGAGAAGCTTCTCTTTTTTCGAAAGTATCTTCCAGGGATTCCACTAAGACAGCGCTTTGCACATGATGCTCGGCTATTTGAAACATTATTAAAACGTAGAATTGTATACTAGTCTTCGGAATTACTATATTACTATTTTATAGAAACAAAAATCCTTAAAAATAAGGTAGTGGTTTTGTATTAGGAGCAAATACCCTGCAAAAATAAGAAAGCAGTCATTTGACAAAATCGAATGGCTGTTTTTATTGCTTTCAAGCAGTCTGATATTTCATTGCAGCGAGTAAGTGCCAAGGAAAGCTACGAAAAATGAGCATTTAAAAATAATTTCCGAACATATCTGAATAAACATTCATCAATCACTTCATTGATATCGGGAAGTTGTTTAATAGGATAAATCTTTACCCATTGCACAATGCCATTTCTATTAATTGCTATAAATCCAATTTCATATCCCCGTATTTAATCCAGTTTTTTTTGCGCATATACTCCGATATAATCAATGTTATGATGGCAGGAGCTATAAAATGCAGCAACAGTATCAAGGGTATGACACCCGTTCCCATTGCTTCAACTGTTGCAAACTGGCCTACCAGACCACTCGTGCCCATTCCTGCGCCGACAGGCGTATTTTTCATTTTAAAAACTGCAGACGCAATAGGTCCCAAAA
>MGOS01000037.1:24632-27383 GCA_001797185.1 Clostridiales bacterium GWB2_37_7 | reverse complement strand
CTAGCCCCTGTGCAATTAGTCCACCAAACTTATTCTCACGGTAGCTTGCTACAGCAAAGCCTACCATCTGTGCACTGCAGCCTACAGCAGCTGCACCGGCTGCTAAGCCGTCAAGCTTTAGAGATATGGCTATAGCGGCGCTGCTAATAGGAGCCGTAAGGATCATTCCCATAGCAGTAGATACAAGAATACCCATTGGAATGGGCTGCAGTTCAGTAGCATAGTTAATGGCTTGCCCCAAGCCTGCCATTAAGGAAGACATAAAGGGGCTGACAAAGGTGCTGGTAAGTCCGCCGACTATGATGGTAGTGGCAGGTACTAATATGATATCCAATTTTGTTTTTCCTTTTATGAACTTACCTGCTTCTGCTCCGATCAGTGCTGCAACCAATGCACCTGCAGGCTCGCCTATCTTTATTCCATAGGTACCTGCCGCAGTTAAAAATATTGTTTGAGCTCCGAGTGCACCGGTAACAATGGAAGAAAACACAGCCAGTGTAGGTGCTTTGACACCATATGCCACTGCTGCACCGATAGCAGGACCCATAAAGAGCTGGGCAGCAGTACCAAATAGCACCAGCATAGGTATATTTGCTTTCTCTCCAACTTGCTTCAATATCAAGCCTATGATTAAGGATGAAAAAAGACCCTGAGCCATGTAATTTAAAACGTTAATGGAATATTCTTTTATTGAGAATTTCTTTTCTGTCATATAATCCCTCATTCTATAAATAATTTCGAAGACTGCTGATAATCCCTTTAGTTTCATTATGAATTAACTGGATGCATAACTCAAGAGTTAGGGCTTTATTTTCTAATTCTGGTTTTTAATAATCTAAGGAGTAGATATGTAAGCGCAATAAAAATTAATATGACAATGGCGAGGGTGATTAGTCTTTCCTGCATAGCACCGTCTGCAAATATGACAGGGCCTAGTCCAAAAAAGCCAACCAAGAGATACAAGCAAATAAATACGAGTATTACGAAAAAATTTTTCATTTTAATCCTCCAAAAATCCTAACTTCTATATTTTAGTATTGACTCAATGCGTTAAGTAATACTATATTTGAGTAAAACAAAGGAAAAACTTGCATACATATAATATATTAAATGAAGGGGGACAACAATGAAACAATATTTTACTATTCCTATTACAGATATCATAAGAAATAGACATTCCGTTAGAACCTATGCTTCTGAGGTCTTGGATAAAGAGCTAATAATCAAGCTAAAGGAATATGCAAATAAGATCAAAGGACCTTTTGCTTCTGAGTTAAGGCTTGAATTGGTTGACAGCCTCGACTTTTCAGAAAAGACAGGGAACAAAATAGGTACTTATGGGGTAATAAAGGGAGCAAAGACCTATATTGCCGGAGTGACAGACAAAAAAGAATACAATATGGAGCAGCTGGGCTATTGCTTGGAAAAGCTGATACTTTATGCAGCTTCTCTTGGACTTGGAACCTGTTGGATGGCAGGTACCTTCAAAAGAAGTCAGTTTGCAGAATTGGTAGGGCTAAGGGAAGACGAGTTTATTCCTGCTGTTACCCCTATAGGTTATCATGCTGACAAAAGAGCATTTGTAGATTCTATGATGAGGCGTATGGCGGGTTCGGATAACAGAAAGCCATGGAGCGAACTGTTTTTTCATGATAGTTTCGATACATCACTTAACAGTGAGGCTGCAGGGAATTATAAAGTTGTATTGGAAATGCTGCGCCTCGCTCCGTCCGCCTCAAACAAACAGCCATGGAGGGTTTTAAAACAGGGCAGCGAATATCACTTTTATCTGAAGCAGGCAAAGGGTTATGGCAGTGCATTAGGATTTAACATACAAAAGATAGATATGGGAATTGCTATGTGCCACTTTGAAATGACTGCTTTTGAAGCAGAATTAAAGGGCAATTGGATGGTTAAGACCCAATCGCCCTTGCTAGGCCAAGAACAGAATCTTGAATATATCGTTAGCTGGATTATGAAGTAAGCTTTAGGAGAACTTTATCGGAATCTTTCTCCTTCACGCTTTATATGTTATCAATGTACTATTAATATATGCAGAATAACAATAAATCTTGTTATAAAAGCTTGTATAGAAAATGCTATAATATAGTTTGTATACCTATGAAAAGAAAGGAAGAAAGATGAATCTTTTAAGTATAGAAAACATTTCAAAAAGCTACAGCGAAAAACCGCTGCTTAGGAATATAAGTCTTGGAATCAATGAAGGGGATAAAATAGGGATCATTGGTGTGAATGGAGTTGGAAAAAGCACGCTTCTAAAGATAGCTGCAGGAGTTGAACAGCCTGATGCAGGCAGACTTATAAAGGGCAACGCTATAACAATAGAATACCTTTCGCAAAACCCAAATTTTGATGCTGAAGCAACAGTGCTGGAACAGGTCTTTAAAGGGGAATCTCCTTTGATGAAGCTGATTAGAGAGCATGAAAAAGCTATCAAAGATCCCCATGCTCCCAGTGAAAGAATTATGAAGCTTAATAATGATATGGATAGATTGCAGGGCTGGAGTTTAGAAAGTGAAGCCAAAACTGTACTGACAAAGCTGGGAATTACAGACTTTGATGCAAAAACAAGCACACTATCCGGCGGTCAGCGAAAGAGAATTGCTTTGGCAGCAGCTTTAATTAGTCCTTCTGATTTGTTAATACTTGACGAACCCACCAACCATCTTGATAACACCACCATTGACTGGCTGGAAGAGTATCTGAACAAAAGAAAAGGTGCACTTTTGA
>MGOS01000037.1:11553-24484 GCA_001797185.1 Clostridiales bacterium GWB2_37_7 | reverse complement strand
AGGGGCAAAGGCACGTACCACCAAGCAGAAGGCAAGGATTGATCGTTTTGAGAAGTTGAATGAAAAGCTTGTGGATATTGATGATAGCAAGCTGGAGATATCTGTAGCCAGCAGCAGGCTGGGTAAAAAGGTTATAGAAATAGAGCATTTAGCCAAGGCATTTGGTGAAAAAACAGTCATAGATGATTTCAATTATATCGTATTACGAAATGATAGAGTTGGAATTATTGGTCCTAACGGAAGCGGAAAATCAACTCTTGTTAATATGATAGCAGGCAAGCTGCAGTTTGACGCAGGGGTTATAGCTGTGGGGGAAACTGTAAGGATAGGCTTGTTTTCTCAAGAATCTTACCATATGAATGAAAGTCTGAGGGTTATCGAATACATCAAGGAGGGTGCAGAGCTTTTGACTACAGCTGAAGGAGAGAAAATCACCGCCTCGCAAATGCTGGAAAGGTTTTTATTTGAGCCTTCTGCGCAGTGGACACCCATATCAAAACTTTCAGGTGGAGAAAAGAGAAGACTGCATCTTTTAAGAGTGCTGATGGAGGCTCCAAATGTACTACTGCTGGATGAACCTACCAATGATCTGGATATAGAAACTCTTACAATACTGGAGGATTATATTGAAAGCTTCCCGGGCGCTGTAATTGCAGTTTCTCATGATAGATACTTCCTGGATAAGGTGGCAGACAGAATATTCTCCTTTGAGGGAGAGGGCAGAATAGTGCAATATACAGGCAACTATTCGGACTACAAGGAGTTCTGTGATGTTGAAAAGCAAAAGAGCGGCCAGTCAGGGGATAAAAAGAGAAACGGTGAAAATAAGGAAACAGTAGAACGGTCAAAGGATAGACCATTGAAATTTACCTTCAAAGAGCAACGAGAATATGAGCAAATTGATGCTACTATAGCAGATTTGGAGATGAAGATTCAACAGATTGACAGCAAGATAAGTGCGGCAGCTGCGGACTATGTTCTACTGCAGCAGCTTATGATCGAAAAGGATGAACTGGAGCAGCAATTTGAGCAGCAAATGGAAAGATGGATCTATCTAAATGACCTGGCAGAGAAAATTGAAATGCTACGATAAAAAACCATTTATATACTACTCTGATGATATAGATAACGATGTCCATACTGATAAAGGTATAATACCAAGTCCAGTGAAAATAGTTAATTGTATGCGTATATTTTTCAACTAGATATTCAACAAATGTAAATACAGAAATAACAAAAAGGATGACATAACCGTTAAAATACAGCTAAGTCATCCTTTCCTGTTATTTCTTGCCCTTCCAAGAATCCTTCAGGGCAACGATTCTATTAAATACCAATCTTTCTGGCGTTGTATACTTTTTGTCTACACAGAAATAACCATGTCTGATAAATTGGTATTTGCTTTCTATAGGAGCATCCTTTAGAGCGGGTTCTAACATACAGCCTGTTAATACAATCTTTGAATCAGGGTTTAGCTTTTCTTCCCAGCTCTTTGACTCATCCTTAAGCATTTCATCATCCAGCATAAGCTTGTCATAAAGATGGATTTCTGCCGGAATTCCGTGAGCAGCAGATACCCAGTGAATGGTGCCTTTAACCTTGCGGCCTTCAAAGCCGGAGCCGCTTTTGGTAGCAGGATCATAGGTACAATGAAGTTCAATGATATTTCCATCTTTATCTTTTACAATCTCTTCGCATTTAATGAAGTAAGCCCCCTTAAGTCGTACCTCTATATCAGGGGCAAGCCTGTTGTAGCCTTTTATCGGGTTCTCCATAAAATCGTCCTGTTCAATATAGATGATTCTGGAGAAGGGTACCTCTCTACAGCCCAAGTCAGCATTTTCAGTATTGTTGTCTATGGTCAGCATTTCTATTGTATCCTCAGGATAGTTTGTTATGACAACCTTAAGCGGTTTAAGCACTGCCATGGAAGAGAGAACCTTTGGCTTTAAGTCTTCCCTTAAGCAATGAGCCAGCATGGAGATGTCCACTGTGCTCTCGGCCTTTGCAACACCAATTTCATCCATGAAGCTTTTTATGCTTTCCGGCGTGAAGCCTCTTCTTCTTAAGCCTTGGACAGTAACCATTCTTGGATCATCCCAACCATCCACATATTTGCCAAATACCAATTCTCTTAAGTATCTCTTGCTGGTTATAACTCCTGTCAAGTTTAGTCTGCCAAATTCTCTTTGTCTTGGGGGCTCATTGAAATCTAACTCATTAAGTACCCATTCATATAAGGGTCTATGATCTCTAAACTCAATAGAGCAAAGTGAATGAGTAATACCTTCAATTGCATCCTGAAGCGGATGTGCATAGTCATACATAGGATAAATGCACCATTTGTCACCGGTTCTATAATGATGCGCATGCTGAATTCTATATATTGCAGGATCTCTCATATTCATATTAGGAGAGGACATATCAATCTTGGCTCTTAAAATCTTTGCCCCAGTGGGGAATTCGCCATTTTTCATTCTTTCGAACAAATCGAGATTTTCCTCAATCGTGCGCTCTCTATAAGGGCTGTTTTTGCCCGGCTCTGTCAGCGTACCACGATACGCTCTCATTTCCTCTGCAGTTAAATCATCTACATAGGCTTTTCCCTTCTTAATAAGCTGCACTGCATAATCAAAGATTTGGTCGGAATAATCACAGCCATAGAATATTCTATCACCAGGATCATAACCCATCCATTTCATATCTGCGATTATCGAGTTAACGTATTCAATATCCTCCTTTAGAGGGTTGGTGTCATCAAAGCGCAGATTGAAGCTGCCGCCATATTTCTTAGCTACGGTATGACTGATATTTATAGCATATGCACTGCCGATATGCAGATAACCGTTGGGTTCGGGGGGGAAGCGAGTGCAGATGCTTCTTTGGAATACATCATCCTCTATATCCTTCTCAACGATTCTTTGAATAAAATTTGAGTCTATACTTTCAGTTTTGTTTAATTCTATTTCACTCATTTATATTACCTCCTATACAAAATTCATAATATTTTTCCAAAAGCTTTACAAAACAAAAAACCCTCACCCCCAAGACCTTAAGTCTTGGGGACGAGAGTTATATCTCCGTGGTGCCACCCCAGTTCATCAACATGTTGCCATATTGACCTTTCAGGTACGACATTTTATAAATGCTTATACCCTAGCTCTGTAACAGGAGCTCCTGTCATAGCCTTTTCTATATAAGAATCGGTATGAGGCTCAGAGGCTTGTTTCAATAAATATTCCTTACTCCTTTTCAGCTGCCGGAGCTCTCTATAAAGAAATTAATCTATTTACTCTTCTCATCATCGCATAATATTGACTTTATTTTTCTATATAATATATTAATATGTCCTCGTTGTCAATAAATATTTGTTTTAGCAAATTCTAAATGAAAGTGTAGTTAGTGATCCTACCTTAAAGATAAAAAACATAAACAGCATAACCGGTAAAATTACATCCTCAAGAGCCAAAGCAGCTTAGTATGCAACAGAATTTTTAAAATATCACTTATTATTTAAGTATTATGATATAATTATAGTAGTAGAAAAAATAAAAATGGTAATAATATATAAGGATTGTTAGATCTGGTGTAAAAACCTGTGTTTAACAATTGCAGTAAAAGTTCATTAATGTGCCACCACCCGATAGGTGGCTTTTATCTTATATATGCTAGAGAACTTTATGTAAACACACTCGGAAGAATACCAGAATAAGAGGAGAATTGCTATGATGAAGAAAAACTATAAAATGAAAAGAACGATATCAGTGAAACAGTTTGTTGTTGAATTTGGAGATAGTATATCCAAACACATGAAGCAAAGACTGCTTGAACTGGGAGAAAGATGTATTTTGAATAGGAGAGACGAAAGTCATATTCTTGATTTTAGACATGTAGAGCATATAAAATATGAATGCTGCTGCGGCTCAGAGGATGGGGCTGAAAACAAAAAAGAGTATGCCTATGGACAGCTGGTAGTAAAAGAAGGAAATTTATATCTCACTCAAGACTGTGTAGAGAATGAGGATATTATGCAAAGTCCGGTGGTTGGTGAGATTTACAGTGTCATCAGCAGCCCGGAAGTGCAATTAGAAGAAGGTATTGTAGGTAAAATGATTGATGAATCCAATATTGATTATGTCATAGACAACATATTAAAGGTATGTCCGAAGGTATCGGCAGAGCATATGGCTATCATCGCTAAATATGTTACAGTAGATAGTGCAAAATAAGCAAATAATACGAATGCCCACCGCTAAAGCCTGAGAGGCCTTGGCAGTGGGCATTTTGATATATTTACCCATATCTAGCACTAAAGCTGCAGCACGCAAAGCATGCCTTCTGATGCTGTTGAAGCTTTGCGGAAGCAAATTCGTTCCTTATAGCAAAGAATTTACCACTTATTAAATAGCTTGAGCAATTTCAAACTGACTATTGTATAGCTCTGCATAGAGTCCACCCTTAGCAAGCAACTCCTGATGATTTCCTTGCTCAACAATATCTCCATGGTCCATTACCAATATCAAATCAGCATCACGTATGGTTGACAATCTATGTGCGATGATAAAGCTTGTGCGGTTGCGCATAAGATTGTTCATGGCCTTTTGTATTTGAATTTCTGTACGAGTGTCTACAGAACTGGTAGCCTCATCCAGGATCAAAATCCTTGGATCTGCAAGAATAGCCCTTGCAATAGTAATCAACTGCTTCTGACCTTGTGATACGTTAGAGGCCTCTTCATTAAGCACCATATTGTAGCCGTCAGGCAGTGTATGCACGAAGCTGTCAACGTGTGCAGCCTTAGCGGCAGCCTTAACCTCTTCATCTGCAGCATCTAGACGGCCATATCGGATGTTCTCCATGATACTGTCATTATAAAGCCAAGTGTCTTGTAAGACCATACCAAACATTGCGCGTAAATCCCAGCGGCTAAATTCTCGAATGTCATGTCCATCTATCAAAATAGCACCTTGGTTTATGTCATAGAAACGCATAAGCAGCTTGACCATAGTAGTTTTGCCTGCCCCTGTAGGACCGACAATAGCCACTTTTTGTCCCGGCTTGACATGAGCCGAGAAATCATTGATGATGATTTTGTCTTCCTTGTATCCAAAGTGAACATTTTGAAATTCAACACTGCCATGAACATGTTCCAGCTTGACCGGATGTTCTGTCTCGGGTGTTTCTTCTTCTTCTGCTAAAAACTCAAATACACGCTCTGCTGAGGCAGCTGTCTGCTGCAGCACGTTGGAAATATTGGCCAGTTGTGCAATGGGCTGAGTGAAGGAGCGTACATATTGGATAAATGCTTGAATGTCCCCTACTTCTATGGTCCTTTTTATTGCCAGCCAGCCACCCAAAACACTCACTGCTACATAGCCGATATTTCCGACAAAGGACATAATAGGCATCATCATTCCGGATAAGAACTGTGATTTCCAAGCTACTCCATAGAGCTTTTCATTGAGTCCTTCAAATTTTTCTACACTCTTTTTCTCACCA
Organism: Clostridiales bacterium GWB2_37_7; assembly: GCA_001797185.1. Taxonomy (GTDB): domain Bacteria; phylum Bacillota; class Clostridia; order Lutisporales; family Lutisporaceae; genus GWB2-37-7. The sequence goes on along the minus strand of MGOS01000037.1, from coordinate 18,985 downwards.
TTAAAAGCCTTCATTACGACGTGGCCGCCATACATTTCTTCAACATGGCCGTTTAAGTGTCCTAGATAAACCTGCTGCTCCTTGAAATATTTTTGAGAGCGTTTTGCTACAAACATGATTAATAACATAGAAATCGGAAGTATGAAAAGCGCTACCAAAGTCATAGACCAGCTTATACTAAACATCATAATAAGTACGCCGATTACAGTAGTAACGGATGTTATGATCTGAGTCATACTTTGATTCAATGTCTGGCTCAGGGTGTCAACGTCATTGGTAATACGGGACAATACTTCCCCATGGTTTGTGCTGTCAAAATATCTAAGAGGCATACGATTTATTTTTTCAGAAATATCCCGCCTAAAGCCATAGCTTACCTTCATGGAGACGTTGGACATTACCCAGCCTTGAATATAGCCGAACAATGAACTTAGTATATATAGACCTAAAAGAGTAATAATGATGCCTCCGATATATTCAAAATCAATGCTTGCATCCATACCTCCGATCTTTCCAAGGGTGCCTTCAAAAAGCTTTGTGGTAGCTTGGCCGAGCATTTTGGGGCCTACTATTGTGAATATAGAACTTGCGGCAGCAAAAACAATAACTATAATGATTGATAGCTTATAGGCATTTAAGTGCTTTATTAGTTTTTTCATTGTTCCTTTGAAATTACGGGCTTTTTCGCCGCCATGCATCATGCCGCCCCCTGGACCCATTTGTCCACCTTGACGTCCCATAGGGCGCACTTGGTTGGTTCTCATATTTCGCTCACTCATGCTAATTCCTCCTTCGAGAACTGTGATAGAGCAATTTCTTGATAGATTTCACAGCTTTTCATAAGTTCGCTGTGCGTGCCTATGCCGACAATTTTTCCATCCTCAAGTACGATTATTTGCTCAGCATTCATAATCGTTGAAATACGTTGTGCCACTATTAGCACAGTAGATTTTTCTGTTTGGGCCTTTAGCGCTTTTCTTAGGACTGAATCAGTTTTGAAGTCAAGAGCAGAAAAACTATCATCAAATATATATATTTCAGGTTTTTTCACCAAGGCACGAGCAATTGACAATCTCTGCTTCTGTCCACCGGAAACATTGGCACCACCCTGAGATATCTCAGCTGCAATGCCCTCCGGTCTTTCGCTGATAAATTCCATAGCCTGTGCTATATTGGCTGCTTCATTTATGTCTTCATTGGTCGCATTTTCATCTGCATACCGCAGATTTGATTCGATTGTACCGCTAAACAAGGAGCCCTTTTGTGGTACATATCCGATTTTCTCCCGAAGGTCGTGCTGTGTAACCATCCTTACATCTACTTCGTCAATGAGGACTTGACCATTGCTCGCATCATAAAAACGTGGAATCAGATTTATCAGGGTAGTTTTACCTGAACCGGTAGAGCCGATAAATGCTGTAGTTTGACCGGGTATTGCCTTGAAGCTGATGTTTTTGAGTGCATCTTCCTCAGCTCCTGGATATCGAAAGGACACATTTATAAATTCTACAATGCCTTCTACCTTGTCAAAATTCTTAGGGTCCTTGGGATCTAATATCGTTGGCTTTGCATCCAATACCTCAGCCACGCGTTGGGCAGATACAGAAGCCCTTGGTATCATGATAAACATCATGGAAAGCATTAGGAATGAAAATAAAATCTGCAAAGCATATTGCATGAAGGCCATCATGTCCCCTACCTGCATAGCAGAGTTGGCAATTTGGTATGCACCTACCCAAACAATAAGCAGTGTAACGCCATTCATGATTAGCAGCATAGCGGGCATCATAAATACCATTACCCGGTTTACAAATAGATTTGTATTTGTAAGGTCTGTGTTTGCCTTATCAAACCGCTTCTCCTCAAACTCTTGTGTGTTAAAGGCTCTGATAACCATCATACCGGTTAAGTTTTCACGAGTAACCAGATTTAACCTGTCAATAAGTTTTTGAATCATTTTAAATTTAGGCATTGCAACTACAAAGACACTTAATATCAAGCCCAGCAGCAATACTACTGCAAGGGTAATAATCCAGGACATGGAGGAGCTTTTGCCAATTGCTTTGATGACTCCGCCTGCACCCATGATGGGTGCATAAACCACCATTCTTATCATAATGATGACAAGCATTTGAATCTGAGTAATGTCGTTGGTGGTTCTTGTGATGAGTGAAGCAGTGGAGAATTTATCAAATTCCGTGTTTGAAAAGCTCTCCACCTTTGCAAATATATCCTTGCGAAGGTTTTTTGATAAGCCGGCAGCTACTCTGGCAGCTAATAGCCCTACTAATACTGTACAAGCAGCACTAAGCAAAGATATCAGAAGCATCAGAACACCTGCACTCATTATATAATCACTTTGGATTTTGTCTGTATTTATGCCTAAGGCTTGATATTCAGACTTTATCGGTCCTATGGCAGCCTGAATAATCATATTGTCACCCAATGCTGTAAATTTTTCACTCATTGATTGAGTGAACTCAGTGCGCTTTTCTATAGGCTGTTTTGCTAAAAGAGCAAACAAATCTACATTTGCAGGGATCTTGGTTCCATTCAGTTCTATCTGCCCATCCTTTGCCTCAGTCTTCGCCTTTTCTATACCAGATACAGCTAATATAGCTTTGCCAATGATAGGATTCAATAAATCAATTTCTAATTTGTCAGTCTCAGTTAGTATATAAATCGGCTCATCAGCCAGAGTTGGATAATCCTTGACATATTTATCGTAATCCACATTTGAGCTGTCTACAAAAGTGTAGCTTTTATTGACCTTTGCCTTATCACGATCACTCATAAATATAGTAAGCTTGTTCATAGTACTTTGCCTCAATGCCTTTGGCACCGCGTTCTCAATACCACCTTGCTGGATACCTTTATTTACAATATCGGACATATAATCAGGCAGCGAAAGGTCGCTCATTGCCTGAACAAACAGCAAAACGATTGCAGCAATGATCATTACAGTAAAAGGCTTTAAATATCTAACTAATTTAAGCATTTTTCATTTACTCCTTGTTCTTATTTCTATCTATTACTTTTTGAAGTGTGTCCAAGCCTACAAGTATTACATCCAGTTCTTCTGATGTAGCTTTACTCATCATAGCTTCAAACATCTTTTCAATTACTTGAAAACGCTCTTTAGAATTTTTTTGGAATTCAGGGGTTACTTTGACATAAACTACCCTCCTATCCTCTTTACTTCTGGTTCTTACCACCAAGTCTTGATTTTCCAATCGGTCAAGCATTGCAGATACAGTGCTGTTGGATAATCCAAGCTTCTCACTCAAATCACTGACTTTCATTTCGCCAAAATGTGCTAGGGTACCCATTAGCATTCCTTGTGGTCCTGTAACATTCATATCCTTGAAGTGGTGATGGACATTTTGTTTCACAGTTTCCATCACACTCTTCAATATTTTAATTGCTCTTATGCCCTTGTTCATTTCTTCCATAGAGTCAATCACCTCTTATTAATTATTCGAAGATAAATATTTCGCACAAACATATTTCGCATACGAAATATATTACTCTCTATATTTTAATTTGTCAATAAATGCTTATATATTTTAATTGCTTCTTTTTACCATTGAAATTATGATACAATTATTTAGAGCTAACAGACATTTACAATTTTATGTATGAAAATGTTTGATTTTTCTATAATAAAAGATACTTACTATAAAATTTAGGAGATAAATAAAATGAGTAAATTGAGTTTTGATGCTTTTGGGTTAAGTGAAGAAACCATGAAGGCGCTATTTAAGCTAAGATATGAAAAACCTACAGAAGTGCAAGCAAAGGTAATACCTGAGGTGCTGAAAAAAAAGGATATCATAGTAAAATCTCAGACCGGCAGCGGAAAGACAGCTGCTTTTGCCATCCCAATTTGTGAAAACTTGGAGCTAGAGCAGAAAAATCCTCAGGTGCTGGTGCTGACACCCACTAGAGAATTAGCCGTACAGGTAAAAGAAGACTTTGCCCATATAGGTCGTTTCAAAAGAATCAGATGTGCTGCTATATTTGGCAAGCAGCCTATGGAAATACAGAAGAGAGAGCTGAAGCAAAGAGTACACGTGGTAGTTGGTACGCCCGGAAGAACCTCTGATCATATTGAGAAAAAGAATTTGATTTTGGACGATATTAAATATTTAGTACTGGATGAGGCCGACAAAATGCTGGATATGGGCTTTATTGATCAGGTGGAAGCAATTGTAACGCTGCTGCCGCGCAACAGGATTACCATGCTATTCTCTGCTACGATGCCGGACAAGATAGAGGAAATCTGCAACAAATACATGATAGCACCACAAAAGATAGAACTTCATGCAAAAAATTCGACGGTTGAGAAGATTCAGCAATGGTATTATGAAGTGGAGGATAGCAGGAAGTTTAATGCTTTAAAGAGCATCATATATACAGAAAAGCCCGAGAGCTGCATATTATTCTGTAATACCAGGGAAAAGGTACAAGAGCTGTTGAATGAAATGCAAAGAGAGCGCTATTACTGTGCAGGACTGCATGGTGGTATGGAGCAGGACAGCAGGCTCCATACGGTGCAAAGGTTTAAAAGAGGTGAGTTTCACTTCTTAGTTGCAACAGATGTAGCAGCGAGAGGACTGCATATTGATGATGTATCTCATGTCATTAACTATGAGGTACCTATGGAAAATGAAAGCTATGTACACAGAGTAGGAAGAACAGGTCGTGCAGGAAAAGAAGGCGTGGCAATTACGCTGTCAACTAAGAGGGAATTAAAATTTTTACATGAAATAGAAGAATATATACAGCACAGCGTACCCAAAAAGGAATTGCCTACAGAACAAGAGGTAGCCTTGGGCAAGGAAGAGTTTGAGGAAAGCATCAAGTCTAAGCCCAAGGCGAAGGCAGACAAAGCGGAGAGGTTGAATAGGGAAATTACAAAAATAAGAATAAACTCCGGCAAGAAATCAAAAATGAGGCCTGGAGATATACTGGGTGCAATAACAAGCATAGACGGGATTACTGCGGATGACATTGGGATTATTGATGTCCAGGACACCTGCTCCTATGTAGAGGTTTTCGGTAAGGCTGGAGATGTAGTAGCTAGAAAGCTGCCTCAAATAAACATAAAGGGCAAACTGCAAACAGTAAAGAAAGTAAGAATAAGAACGATGTAAGCATCTGGTGGTTTACAAGTGTTTATGTTACTGCAGGAATAAAGGGAAAACTACAAATACAATTTAGCTCAATACTAAAAAGCGCCATCCTTCAGGGGATATGGCGCTTTCATGTTATTTTTTCTCTTATTAACGAATCATCCATGTTATTATATCACTATCACTAGGCAACTAACCTATTTTATTATCTATTTCTGGCTGGTCGGAATAATATATAATATAATTGAATTAGAAGCCAAGCAGATGCTTAAGCTCAGGAACGGACAAGGCACTGTAAATCAACAGCAATGCCATAAAAATATTAAAAGGCTTTTTATACTTGCTTAATAGCTTCTGAAACAATGCTCCGAACAGTGCCCAACAGCTGGTGGCTAAGAAGCCAACAAAAGCAAGAAATAGCGCAAACAAAAACAATGAGGCAGTGGAATTATAGTAGGGCAATATAAAGCTGGAGGTTACTGTAATACCATAAAGAATAACCTTAGGATTTACAAATTGCATAGTCATTCCGGCCATAAAGGTATTTAGGCTTTCATTCTGATTATTGTCTGGATGAGAGCTGCTCTTGAGTATCTTTATTGCCAAATATAACATATAAGCTACACCAAGCATATCCATAAAAAGCTTGATTCTGGGTATAAAATTAACCAATAATAAATTGAGATAGCTGCTAAGCAGCATGATTACAGCGAATCCGGCGGTAACACCTAAAATGAAGTGAAAGGCCTTCTTGTAACCGAAGTTATTGCCATTGGTCATAGCCATGACATTGTTTGGTCCGGGAGTAAAGGTTGTAACAAAAACATAGGATATAAAAGCGGATAGACTAAACATAAATTTGACCCCCTTATATAAATTATATACAATATGATTATACAATATGTGCGTTATAACGCACAAGTGGGAGGATGTAATTTTGGAGAATTTAAATATGCTGCTTGCCACAAATCTAAAAAAAATACGCGAGGAGAGAAAGCTAAGCCTTGATCATGTAGCCCAGATGACGGGAGTTAGCAAAAGTATGCTTGGTCAAATAGAAAGAGGCGAATCAAATCCTACCGTTACTACAGTGTGGAAAATTGCAAATGGGCTAAAGATATCTTTTACAGAGTTAATGAGAACAACGCAAGGAGATACTTTGATCGTAAAGAGAGATAGCATGGAGCATTTGGTTGAAGACAACGGTAAATACAGGTTGTATCCGTATTTTCCATATGAAAATGAGAGAGAATTTGAAATGTACGGTGTTGAAATAGAAAAAGGCGGGTATTTAAGTGCAGATGCACATGGAGAAGGCACAGAAGAATTCATTACAGTTTTTGATGGAGAGCTAACTGTTCGTGTAAATGAAGAAGAATATTCTGTCCATACAGGTGACTCTATCAGATTTAGAGCTGATAAGCCTCATTCCTATCACAATTCCGGAGACAAATTAACCAGAATCAGTATGGTAATTTACTACACCAGGTTTTTTAACAAATAGAACTTTATTAGTAAAGATGAGAAAGATCTTAGTTTATGAAATTCTTCTCATCTTTTTTTGATTGTATGTATGAGAGAGCCAGTATATATTTAAGTGCGGAAAAATAGGTATTTATCATATAAATATTGACTTAAAATTACAAAAGTGAATATAATTTTTTTCTAGGAAAGTATAACTTTCTAAGCATGGCTAAAAAATAGGGTCAACAAAAGGATGTTTTGCTTTTTATACAAATGGAATCGTACACAGGCACAATGCTATAATAGGGATAGAAGCTATACAAAAGAGGAGAGGGTACAAATGAAGTTTATTTCATGGAATGTAAATGGAATCAGAGCCTGCGTTCAAAAAGGCTTTTTGGATTTTTTTAAGGAAATGGACGCAGATTTGTTCTGTCTGCAGGAAACAAAGCTGCAGGAGGGGCAGATTAATTTAGATTTAGAGGGCTATCATCAATACTGGAACTATGCAGAAAAGAAGGGCTATTCCGGGACAGCAATATTCAGCAAGCAAAAACCTGTAAGTGTTAGCTATGGCATTAACAAAGAAGAGCATGACAAGGAAGGCAGAGTCATCACCTTAGAATTTGAAGATTTCTATGCAATTACCTGCTATACACCCAATTCCCAGCAGGAGCTAGCACGTCTTGACTACAGAATGCAATGGGAGGATGACTTCAGAAGCTATATAAAGCAGCTGGACAGTAAAAAGCCTGTTGTATTATGCGGGGATTTAAACGTTGCTCATATGGAAATCGACTTGAAGAATCCAAACAGCAACAGAAAAAATGCAG
>MGOS01000037.1:5970-11441 GCA_001797185.1 Clostridiales bacterium GWB2_37_7 | reverse complement strand
ATTATTTTGTTGTATCCGAAAGGTTAAAGGATAGCTTGGTAAGCGCAGGTATTTATCCCGAAACGCAGGGTTCAGATCACTGTCCCGTTGAGCTGGTAATAGAATAAAAAGCTCGAGGGTTCCTGTATTATGCAGGAACCCTCGTATATTAATTAGATTTGAGAATAGAACGATCAAATTTTCTAATCACTCCAGGCTTTTCACCTTTAAAGTGTCCCATGGGGTGCAATACCTTTTCTACAGCATCTGCTTGCTCTTGTGTAAGTACCTTATCTGTAACCAGTTGTGAAAAGATATCCACCTTTTTTACCACATTGCTCTTGAAGTAAGCAACTATTTCTTCCTTTGTCATTGCCTCTATTTTTTCCATATCTGTGATTTTTGCAGCTTGCTGCTTGCTCATATATTCAGTAACCTTTGTTACTTGCTCTTGCGTTATGGTTTTATTTTGTACAAGCGGATCAAGGCTGGTTTTGATATCTGTCAGACGTTTTGCTTGTTGAAGGTCCTGAAGCTTATCCTTTATTGCATCTGACTGCCCTTGCGTTATGATACCTTTTTCAACCATCGAACTGAATAAATTAATCTTCTTATTTACCTCTGATTTCTTACTTTCAAAATAAGTCTTTCGTTGTTCGGCTGTCATAGTCTGCAGCTTTTCCATTTCAGCCTTCCTTGTATTTTCCTGCTCTGTTAAAAATGTCAGCATTTTATCTGCAGTAGCTTGCGTTATGGTGCCTGCAGCGACTAGCTCCTTAAGCTGTTCACTCCAATCTAGCTTATTGCGAAGCATGATACCCTGCTCACCCCTAAGGGCAAATCCACCCTGCTTTCCTGGCATTAATTTTTCAAACTGAATTCGTTTTTGGACACCGACTGCAGCTTTAGCATCAGCAGTGTCCGCAAATGCGATGCTGTTAATGGTAAGCAAGCCTCCAATTATAAGTGCACCTGCCACAGCTATTGTTTTGTTTTTCATCTAAATTCTCCTTTCGATGTTTTCTGAGTATGTCATTATTTTAACCTCTGATTTTTACAAGAAGGTATTGTTATTGTCACAGTTTCTTATAAGTTTTGTTACAGTTTTGTAAACATTATATTTTAAAGTGGCAATTCCATAGTATTGTTTTTTTCACTGTGATAAAATAAATAAAAATCAATACTTTGAGGATGATTATATTGGATAAAAAAACAGTATTAATTGTAGATGATGAAAAAAATATAAGAATTTTGTTAAAGGACTTTTTGGAGAGAGAAGGCTTCTCGGTACTCGAAGCACAGGATGGGAGACAAGCCTTAGAGCTATTTAATGAAAAGTGTGAGGAGCTGAATCTTGTATTGCTTGATGTGATGCTGCCGGAGCTGGATGGCTGGACTGTCTGCAGGGAAATAAGGAAGCTGTCTAAGGTACCTATTGTGATGTTGACGGCACGTAGTGAGGATTTTGATGAGGTCCATGGTCTGGAAATAGGTGCTGATGATTATGTGAAAAAGCCGGTAAAGCCAACTACCTTAGTAGCAAGAATTAATGCCTTATTCCGCAGAATAGAGCCAGATGAGAGCAAGACTGTAATGTCCTATGATGGTTTAGAAATAGACGATTCTTCTCATGTGGTTAAGATTGATTGTCAAGAGATTGCGTTGAGTCCAAAAGAATATACACTGCTTGTTTTATTGGTGGAAAACAAGGGAAAGGTAATTTCTCGGGAGCAGCTTCTGAATCAGGTATGGGGCTATAATTACTATGGTGGTCTAAGGACGGTAGATACACATATAAACAGACTTAGAATGAAGCTTGGAAGCAAAGGAGAGGCTATCAATACAATAAGGGGCTTTGGATATAAGTTTGAGGGGTAGTATAATGAATAAATCTATTAGATATAAATTATTAGCCTATATGACTATAAGCATTTTAGTCTTTGCAGCACTATTACTTGGCGCAAATACATTTTTTGCTGAGAAGTATTATGTTAAGCATAATAAGAATATATTAATAAAGACCACTAAGGAGATTGTACAAATTATTTCCAATCTGGAAAGCACTTCTGATTTTCAAATGGAGGATGTGGTTTACAGCTTGAACAGGCTGGAAAAAAACATAGGTGGGTCTTTGACAATAGGTAAAATGGCAGGTCCACTGTACTATCCTATTTACCGTGATATCAAAGGTATGCCCTCAAAAGCTTTAATTGTGAGTCCTTTTGTAGAGCTAGGAAAGGGAAACGAGGCTTTTAACAAAAAAAAATATATATCAAAGGCCATGGGTGATACACTGAAAAGCGTTGAAGTCTATGATAAGAACTCCTTCTTTGTCATTACAAAGGACCCCAGTCTCAGGATTGACACCTTAAGATATCAGACACGTTTAGAAAATGATATTATGATTCTGATATGGATACCTATGGCTGAAATATCAGAGAGTGCACTGGTATCAAATCGCTTTACTGCCATAGTGGCATTGGTTACAATTCTAATTACGGGATTATGGACTTTATATATATCTGATAAGTTTACACGTCCTATAAAACAAATCAATGCAACAGCTAAAAGAATGGCTGAGCTTGATTTCTCTCAGACCTTGGATATAGCTAGCGAGGATGAAATCGGGCAATTATCTCAAAGTATAAACTTTCTTACACATAAGCTAAAGGTGACAATAGGAGAGCTGAACCAAAAAAATCAGCAACTAGAGCGTGATATTGACAAAGGCAAGAAGATTGATACTATGAGACGGGAATTTGTATCCAATGTATCTCATGAGCTTAAGACACCGATCTTCCTTATTCAGGGTTATGCTGAAGGTCTCAAAAACAACGTTGTGACAGACCAAGAAAAAAGAAGCTTTTATTGTGATGTAATAATGGAAGAAGCAGAAAAAATGGATGCTATAGTTAAGGATCTACTTAATTTATCTCAGATTGAATCAGGAAATATGGACTTAAACAAATGTGATTTTAACATAGAGCAGCTCATAGAAGATGTAACAAAAAAGCTTGAGCCTATTTTCAAGGAAAAGGATATAAATATTGATACAAAGATCGCAGTAAGTAAAATGGTAAATGGAGATGCAATTAGAATTGAACAGGTTATAGTCAATTATTTAAACAATGCAATCAATCATGTCGATAGCAGTAAAAAGATTAAGGTGACAGCAGAAGAGCAAAATAATAAGGTGAGAGTTTCTGTGTTCAATTCGGGCCAGTCTATACCGGAAGAATTGTTAGAAAGAATTTGGATAAGCTTTTATAAAATCGATAAGGCGAGGACAAGAAGCTATGGAGGAACAGGCTTAGGTTTAGCAATTGTAAAAGCAATCCAGCAGGCTCACGGCAACAAATATGGGGTTTTCAATACAGAGGATGGAGTACTGTTTTGGTTCGATATAGATATTGGTGTATAATTATATCAACAAGTTTTTTAAGGAGGCATTTTGTATGAAAATTATAAACGCTATTAACAAAACGTATATTGAAATATATAAAAGCTTAAAAAGATTTCCCGTAACTATTGCACTATCTACTTCGGTAGTAGCTGTGATGATTATGATTTCTGAAATGCAGTATAGTGCAGGCTATGATAGCCCTTTTATAAAAACACTTACACGATTAGCAATGGTGTTTGCTCTAGCGATACCATTATCCTTATGTATAAAGCTTATATTTGAAAGATACAAACAAATGAGCATTGCTTTTAAGACCCTTGTTTACGCCCTAGCAGCAGGCGCCTTAGTAGTATACTATTTTTCACTTCTTAAAGATTTAGAAATGGTGTCTGTGGTAAGATATATTGCCTTGAATTTTGCATTTTACCTCGGTTTCCTTTTTATTCCATACATCAACAAAAAAGAAGACTTTGAGCTCTATATTATTAAGATAACTTCTAGATTTTTTATTACCGTTATTTACGCTATTGTTTTGTTTCTAGGTTTGGCAGCAATAATATTCACAGTAGATAAGCTTCTTGGAATCTATGTAGAAGAAGAGTTCTACTACTATACTTGGCTTTTCATTGTAGGCATATTTTCACCAGTATTTTTCCTTGCTGGGGTACCTACTTTTGACGAAAGTCTTGAAGACTATAAATACCCTAACTTCTTCAAAATACTGCTTTTATATATTGTAATGCCACTATTGGTCATATATATGGGGATTCTATATATATACTTTGCAAAGATAATCATCACAAGAGTCTGGCCTATTGGACTTGTATCTCATCTGGTACTTTGGTACTCTGCTCTATGTGTAGCAGTTATTTTCTTAATAGAACCAATCAAAAACAATATTTGGGTAAACAAATTCATAGCTTTCTTGCCAAAGCTGATATTGCCCATATTAGTTATGATGTTTATATCAATGGGAATAAGAATCAATGCCTACGGAATAACAGAAAACAGATATTTTGTTATGATACTTGGCATATGGGTATTTTGTGTTATGCTATATATTAGTTTTAGAAAGGTGCATAGAAATATTATACTTCCTATTTCTTTATCTATCATAACAATAATATCAGTATTTGGTCCGCTGAGCAGCTTTTCGGTATCCAAGTTTAGCCAAAACAATAGGATGTCAGATATTTTAGCAAGAAATGAAATGCTTGTTGAAAACAAGATTATTAAACCAAAAGCAGATGTTGCTGAGAAGGATAAAAAGGAAATAAGTGCGATACTTCGTTATTTTGAAAGAAATCATAGCTTAAATGATGTAAAATACTTAGAAAAAGGTTTTGCACTAAAGGACATGGAAAAAATATTTGGATTTGCATATGAAGATTCAGCCCCATATGTAGGAAATGAAAGCTATTTCGCATATAATGTGAATCAATCACCTGAGGCACTTGATATAAGTGGTTATGAGTATTTCTTTGATATGAGAACCTACAAAAATACATTAACATATGGAGATTTAAAGGTAGAATTTGTTCAACAAAAGGATGAAGTAAATATAATTAACGCCAAAGACACTTTATACAGTTTAAAATTATCTGAGGTGGTAAAGGCATTAAAGTCCAAATATCCTACTGGTCAGGGTGTAGATCAAAAGGATATGATATTCGATTTTGAAAATGAATTTATAAAGTTAAAATTTGTTTTCTTTAGTATTTATGGCAGTGATGATCCGGTAGACGGGGATATTAAGATAGATGGTGGAGACTTCTACGTATTGATAGAGTTAAAGTAGATAACTAAAATATAAATAATAAAATTTTGCATAGGTTTTTATTGAGACCTATGCTATTTTTTTATATACATATCAAACAATGTAGTGGAGAGCATATAAATAAGAATTAGAATAAATAATCAAGAGGTAAAAATGATGAAAAAAGCGATTGTATCTATATTTATGGCTCTGGCATTGCTTGCTTTTGCTTTATTTATAACGAAAAATCCAAGTGAAAGCAGTGCTTTTGTAAAGCCTGCCGCACTATCACCTTATGAAATAACAATGAAGCAGGATATCTTATGTCTTATG
>MGOS01000037.1:1774-5961 GCA_001797185.1 Clostridiales bacterium GWB2_37_7 | reverse complement strand
CCTGAATATATAGTGGATATAGAAAAGACTGAAGATGAAAAGGTCAATGTAGTATTGAAATCAGGACTTAAGCTTATCTATGATGATAAAAAGCAAAAAAATAGTGAAAGCAAAATGGCAAACCCCGACTTACAGGATATGTTGGAGCAGCCATATCCATTGAATACATCAAGGAAGCTGATGGATAAGGATTTTGATCCAGGTAGAGTGAGGGTATATGGTTTATTAAAAGAAACTTACGGAAGCAGCAAGCAGCAGGTCGAAAACAAACTCGCCAATGTCATGGCGGGAGGTAGAGCTTTTCAATTTAACAATAGCAATGGAGCAGGGGAGGCTTTAAAAGCAGCGATGGGAGAGCTTATACCCTTGGCTCAAAGAAATGCAAAGGTCTCGGCTGCTGCCTTTCCTACAAGCGGCACCTATAACTACAGAGTGATCTCGGGCACCAATCGTTTGAGTCCTCATGCCTTTGGCATAGCTATTGATTTAGCACGAGACAAAAGAGATTATTGGCAGTGGGCATCTAGAGAAGAAGGACAAAAGCGGCTGGATTCTTATCCAATAGAAATTGTTGAGATATTTGAAAGACATAATTTTGTGTGGGGTGGGAAATGGGGACATTTTGACACACTGCATTTTGAGTATAGACCAGAAATCATTATGAAAGCTAGATACTTTAGGGGAGCGAGCAAAACTGGGGAGGCTTGGTACAACGGGGCACCCTCGGATAAGATAACCAAAGCTGCAATAGACAAAATAAATAAGATATTAAAATAAATAAAATTTATTCAACACTAAGCTGCATTTATTGCAGTTTTTTTTGTTCTTCAAATAGATTTAGTACTTTTTAGCATAGGCAATGCAATATATTAGATATAAGCAATATTATATTATAAACCAGAGGGGAATCATGCTATGCGAGTTGCTTTTGTGAAAAAAAATAAGCCGATATTAACGAATTTACTAATTATTCTAGCTATGATTATTGCATTGGACACAGGCTTATCCGGAGGGCTAGTAAGAACTGCGTTTAATCTGGATGAAGAAATACAATCAGAAGTGAGAAGTATGTTTCAAAATAGAAACATAGCCATAATAAACGGAGATATTGACTTGATAAAGTCTATGTATGATACAAATACAAAATATGGTATGTGGGCATATGAATATGAATTAAGAAAGGTAAAATACCTTCATAATTGGGAGAAAAAACAAGGTGCAAAATTCATAGAGATAAATCCCACTTTGGTATTTAGAAGCATTAAGGATAAGGGAGACAAAATATCAATAAACCTGCTTTGCTCTACAGAATATAAGTATGTGTATGAGGATAGTCTAGATGAAGTAAATAGCTTCAGGATTGGCACATACCATGTGTTGGATATAGTAAGGCAGGGTGAGGACTGGATAATAGCCAAGGAATGGTATAAGGACCCCTTCGGTGATTCCTTGAACCTGGAGAGAATTGATGGAAACAGCATAAAGGAATACATATTATCACAAGGTAGAAGGGATCTATCAGATATGGTGGAGAGAAGAATAGCTGCTGTAGAGTATGCAGATAGATACTGTGGAGCTGCCAGTGATGAGCAGTTCGGATTTAAATACAACAAGGCATATAGAAACTACAATGCTCAAGGTGGAGATTGTGCCAATTTTGCATCCCAGATATTATATGAGGGAGGAAAGTTTAGAAAGACTTCCGGATGGAGCTATGATAAAAATGGTGCTACGAGAGCTTGGGTTAATGCCGATGGCTTCAAAAACTATATGTTGAACAGTGGCAGAGCATCTTTGATTGCCTATGGAAGCTATGAGAAGGTTTACAAAGCATCTTATAAGCTATTGCCTGGGGATTTTATAGCCTATGAGAAAAAGGGAGATATCACTCATATTTCTGTAGTAACTGGGATAGATTCCAAGGGTTATACTCTTGTAAGCTGTCATAATACTGATCGAAACAGGGTGCCTTGGGATTTAGGATGGAGCAATTCCAGCATTAGATATTGGTTGGTGAGGGTGCATTATTAAATGTAAATTTTTATAACAGTTTATAATAATCAGTGAACATCTTTGCACATAATAAGTAGGCATGAAAAAACAGATAAGTTTGTAGGAGAGACAGTATGTGTAAAGATGCAAAGGCTCTATTGCTTGTAAGCACCTTGTTTACCTTTGCTATGGGGCTATCTAATATTTTCGTTAACGTTTTCTTTTGGAAGCAGACGAAGGATTTTAAAATAATCGTGATATACAACATGATGCACTACATCGTTATTCCTTTGATATTTATTTTAGGAGGAATCATAGCAAAACGCAAAAATGGAATATGGCCACTACGGTTTGGGCTGTTGGCTTATGCCATATTTTTTGCTGTAATTCTATTGGTTGGAGGCAAGGGTGAAATATTTATATATATTTTGGGGATTATTCATGGAATTGGGTCAGGCTTTTATTGGCTGGCTTTTAATACCCTTTGCTTTGATTTTACAGATACCACCAATAGGGATACTTTTAACGGGTTCAATGGCAGCTGTGCCGGAATAGCTGCAGCGGCTGCACCGATAACCTCAGCCTATATTATCAGCCTATTTGAAGATATGACAGGCTATAGAATTGTTTTTGCTGTTACGCTGACAATTTTTATAGTTTTAATACTTATAAGCCTAACCTTGAGATGTAAGAATTATGCCGGGAAAATAAATTTTAAAAAAGCTTTTCTCAGCAACTGTGACGAATGGCGTATTGTCAGAAAAAGCACCGTGTTTTGGGGAGTCAGGGATGTAATAATCGTTTTTTTGGTCAATATACTTATCATTGAAACCACCAAAAGCGAGTTGTCCTTAGGGCAGCTTACATTGGTTGCATCGCTTTTGTCCTCTATTTCCTATGTCGTTGTTCAAAAGGTTATAAAGCCGCCTGATCGAAGGCTATCAATAGCCATCGGAACCATAGGCTCTTTTGTGGCAGTATTGGGCTTGGCACTGAGGGTTGAGTATATTACCTTACTGCTCTATGTTGTAATAGATGCGTTATTTGTACCTTTTTTTATGATACAGCTTACTTCTTCTACCTATAATGTTATAAATAGAGCCCATGATGAGGAAATGAGAATTGAATACATGATAAATAGAGATCTGATGCTAAATGGAGGGAGAATTGTAAGTGCCGGGATATTATTGATATTGCTTAATATCTCAGCAGAACCGTCCATATTGCAAGGATATTTGTTGTTTATCGGTTTAGGTCCTGTTATATCTGGCTACTTCCTCGGCAAGTTGAAAAAGGTACTATTGGGCGAAAGCAATCAGTAGTATAATGATATAAAATAGTGTAATATATATATCTATTTATTTGCAGCCTATACAATTTTTACAATAACAGAGGTGGTTAGATTGATCAAAGCGGTTCTACCTGAAGAGTATTCACAGGTTTATGAATTTATAAGACAGGATAACGCGAGGAACTACTTTATGCGCTTGGGCTTTGAAAGCGGAAAGCCTGTATATGAAAAAATAATTGGTGAATGGGATGAAGAAGGAAGACTAAAGGCAGTTTTATTAAAGCGGCTTTCTGGAAATATGCAATTTTATTCTAAGGGAGATTTTGACACAGCAGGTTTTGTAGAATGTATCTCTCAAATAGCATTTGACGCACTAATATCTCCAAGTAGCTACTGTGATAAGCTCCTGGAGCATGATTTGTTTTCTACTGTAAAGGATGGAGCTATCATAGCCAAGTTGGATTGCAGTAAAGTAAGAGACTTTGAAAGTTACCCAGAAGTGAAGACTTTGAGGGTAGAAGATTTGGATGAGATTCTTGGGCTTTATGAAAAGGTGTTTACTGCTTTTAGTTCAAAGAAGGTCATGGAAGAAAGATTAAGAAGCGGCAGAGGTCGCGGTGTATGTATAAAACATGAAGGTAAGATTGTAAGTGTTGTGCAAAGTGAGTTTGAGGAGAAGGGCTCAGCGCTTATAGTAGGTGTAGGCACAGCTGCAGAATTTCAAGGCAAGGGATTGGCTACCAAATGCTTAAAGGTGCTGTGCAATGAACTTTTGAGGGAGGGCAAAGATTTATACCTTCAATATGACAACATGGAGGCAGGCAGGATATATGAAAAGCTTGGCTTTAAGCCTATAGATAGGGTTAGGTATTATAAAAGGTGAAGGAGTTATCCTTCACCTTTG
>MGOS01000037.1:778-1741 GCA_001797185.1 Clostridiales bacterium GWB2_37_7 | reverse complement strand
TAAGAAATGAAATTGCTTCCGCAAAGCTTCAACAGCATCAGGAGCTTTTTCGATTCCTGACATAAATATGCTTAACCTTGCTGTTGCTTGTATCTCTTTCATCTATTTCGAACTGCTTCAGGTTTCTTATAAGAGGTGTAAGCTTTGAGAAGCCGTAGTTACGAGCATCAAAGTCAGGCTGTTTCTTCTGTATAAGATTACCAACCTCAGCAAGGAATGCCCAGCCTTCTTCATCTGCGATGTCGTTAATTGTATTTGATATTAAGGAAATAATTTCATTTCCAATCTTTATGATTGGATCACTGGATTGCTTTGATGAAATATCACCCTTTTGCTTTTCAATCGTATCATCCTTACGAACATTGCCAGAACCGATTATCTCAATATAAGTAAATTTGTCACAAGCAACAATAAAGGGGTTAGGTGTTTTTCTTTCACCTATTCCAAAAACCTTCATACCAGCTTCCCTAAGTCTAATAGCCAGCCTTGTGAAATCACTATCACTGGAAATAATGCAGAAGCCTTCTACTTTGTCGGAATATAAAATATCCATTGCATCAATGATCATTGCTGAATCGGAAGAGTTTTTTCCATTTGTATAGCTATACTGCTGGATTGGCGTAATGGCATTTATCAGCAATACACTTTTCCACCCCGAAACATTGGGCTTTGTCCAATCACCGTATATGCGCTTTATGGTTGGTATTCCATAAGTTGCAATTTCCTCCATGATACCTTTGACATTGCCATAGGGTACGTTTTCGGCATCAATTAGTACCGCAAGTCTAAGCTCATTTGTTTCCATCGTAATCTCCTTTATCTCTTAACTATTATTATATTTATTGTATTAGGTGCTTTCTCATAACAATGCCATCCTCGTAAGCAGGTCTGTCAAAGCTATGGTTGAAGAATCTCTTTAATACATCTATTTCCACAAATCCATTGCTTGAATATATTCTCCGT
>MGOS01000037.1:0-752 GCA_001797185.1 Clostridiales bacterium GWB2_37_7 | reverse complement strand
TAATATGATGGATTCTATATGTGCAAGCCTAGCAGTTATGTAGTTTATAAACTCATCAAACATTGTTTTTCCAAGTCCAAGGCTTCGATATTTGGGATTTAATCCCATTGATGAGATATAAACCTCTCTACCATACAATTTGTGCTGTTCTTTAATGGAATGTCCAAGAGTAAAAAGCTCTTCGTTGACTGCAGTTATTCTTTCCCAAAGCTCGGAACAAATGTATCCGATGATTTCTCCGTCATATTCCATTACTCTGAATCCATCGGGAAAAGTGTGTATTCTTTCAATAAATACTTTTTCCTCTTCACAAATAACTTCTGAGAATGAAGAATATTCAATGCGCATAATACTAGAAATATCATTTACTGTGGCATTTCGAAATGCCAATTTACTGTAATTCATAAGCTCTCCTGACTCTTATCTTAGGTTTATTATATAACAAAGGTTAAAAATTGTAACGTGCAGCTAATTAATATAATATCTACACGTTAGATTGTTTGATCAGCCTTATCAAAAGGCACCAAATTTAAATCAATACGATTACCATCGGTAAACTGCATCAGATAAGTAAAACTACCATCATCTACATCAGCAGGCATCCCCATACATTTAGGCAGCTGCATAATCATCATCTCACCAAAAATGCTTACCCAGCTGTGGTTAGCTGTAAAAGAATCTAAATTCTTTACAACATATATAATATCATAATCTTGGAAAAAGTCTTTTGGAGCATTTGGATTGGCTCTTGA
>MGOS01000036.1:31032-44006 GCA_001797185.1 Clostridiales bacterium GWB2_37_7 | reverse complement strand
ATCCGGTTACCATTACTTCAAAAACCTCAGCTAGAAAGGCTTTGGACGTTATGCAGTCCAAGAGGTTCTCAAATATTCCTGTTGTAGATGACGGACACTTGGTAGGAATCATTGCAAAGGAAGACATCATTAACCAGTATTTCTGTGGAGAGAAGGGGTGTACCCTCATGGAAGATACTTTGGTTGATGAAATCATGACAAGGCACTTTATCACTGTGAAAAAAATGGATTACATAGAAAAAGCAATTTCCTTACTTAAAGAAAAGGATGTAAACGCACTTCCTGTTTTGGATACGGATGATAAGTTGGTTGGCATCATTACAAGAAGCGACATTTTTGAAGCCTTCTCTGATGCAATGGGTACTGACAACAAGGGCACTAGAATATATATGGTTGTGCCTGAGTTTGTGGGTCAGCTTGCCAAGATTGCAAACATAGTCAGACATCATGGAATCTCTATAGAAGCCCTTAGCGTATTTGATTCTGGAATTATAAACACAAAGCAGGTTATTATGAAGGTAAATGCAAAGGACGTAGATCATCTGGTGCAAGACCTAAAGTCTGGCGGTTTAGATGTAAGAGATGTAGGATATCTATAATATCAGCCCTGTAGTATAGATTAATGAGACTTAACGGAGATGTTAAGTCTTTTTTGATGACAAATGTGCAGAAAAATAAAAGTTTTGTATTAAGACGCATTGTTATGCAGTTTGTGTTGTACTCTGTGAAGGGAGGCTACAAAGTTCGTAAGCTGGCATGGATGCCAAGCGCTGATTCAGAGGCAAGGATGTCTCATTGAATCAGGTAGGACTTTTTAGTCTCACAAGCAGTCAAGTACAACCAAGCTGTATATTTTTGCGCAGTATACAATGCTTTTATTTTTAATACACTTTATCAGCAGCCGCATATTTAACAGAAATGTTAAGTCTTTTTAAGTGACCATAGGAATATATAAATTCGAATACAACGCATATCAAAATAAATATCTGCCATTTCAATTTTATATGAGACTTTTTCTATTTGCCTACGTAAATAGTTATAGAAAATCAAATGGAGGGACTGATATGAAAACAAAAAAGGTAGGTACGTTCACCTTAGCTATAGGTCTTATTATATTGGGATTAGCACTTTTTGCAAATAATTTTACGAATATAAAGATTAACGATATATATAAGTATTGGCCTGTATTGCTTATAGGTGTAGGTATAGAGATATTTGTAAATATGATTATCTTGAAGCATGAGGAGAATATTAAGCTTCGAGTTGACGGCTTGTGCATTGCGTTTATTATAGTGGCATTCTTGTTTGCCGGAAACATAGGAGGCTTTAATTTTGGTCCGAAGTTTTCATTTAGCCCGTTTAACGGAAACATATTGATAAATGGAGTAAGATATAAGAGCGAGCTCAAAGAAACCATAGTTAAAGACAACATCTCCAAGGATTTTAAGATAAACAAGCTTACTGCAAGAAACAGCTTTGGAGATATCAAGCTTCTGCCCTATGATCAAGCTTATATAAAGGTAGAAGCAATCGTCACTATTCGATATAACGATGAAAAAGCAGTCAAGGAATATATCAAAGATGTGGTCAAAATCATAGAAGGTGAACAAACTCAAGTATATAGCGCAGATTACAACGGAATCAACAAGAATGAATATGCAAGAGCTAAAGTAGATTATATTATATACGTTCCTAGCGAGGTATATGCGGAGATTCACAATAGCTTCGGGGATATTGATGCTCAAGGAGTCACAAAGGACCTAAATATATCTGGACAGAATGGGGATGTAACAGTTAAGGATGTTGGCGGCAGTGTATCTGTGAAAAATTCCTTTGGAGAAATTGAAGTCAAGGGGGTTGGCGGAAAGCTTGAAGCAAACAATCAGTATGGAGATATAGATGCAGACCTAATCAATGGAGGTGCAGATTTAGAAACCGGCTTTGGAGAGCTAGAGATCAGCAATGTATCAGGACCGCTGATCGCTAAGAACAATTATGGTAGAATAACAGCCAAAAGCATCAAGGGAGATGCACAAATAAAAACTTCCTTTGGAAATATCGAAGCTTCAAACATTGAAGGCAATACAGTAATAAATGATAACAACGGAGAAATTGAAGCAAAAGAGCTTAAGGGCAATGTTGAAATAAGAAATTCCTTTGGTAAAATAAGCTATAGATCGTCTAATTCAGACAATGCTGATATATATGCAAAAACCAGCTTTGGAAACATCAAAACGGATTTACCGCTTAACATAACAAAGGCAATCAATGATCAGACCGCTCAAGGAAAGCTTGGGGATGGGAAATACAAAATTGAAATTATTACAAATAACGGAGAAATAGAGCTGGAGTAATACAGTAAATGCAGCCTAAGCGCTTAGGTTGTATTTCACATAGATTTTACTTAAGATAGATCGCATCAAGACTTCTGGTTTTGGTGCGATCTTTGTTTTTTTGCAAGTCACTCTTGTATAGGTATTGAATATTATAGATATAAATAATAATATTGAAATATATGAATATAGAAGAAATGGAGAACTATATGCTGAATGATATAAAGGCTGTAATTTTTGATGTGGATGGAACCTTAGTTGATTCTATGTGGATATGGAAACAGGTAGATATAGATTTTTTAGCCAGAAGAAAAATAGAGCTTCCTGTTGATTTACAAAAGGATATTGAGGGTTTGAGCTATACAGCTACTGCTGAATACTTCAAAGAGCGCTTCCAGCTTCCTGACTCAGTTGAGGATATAAAGGAAGAATGGAGAGAGATGGCGGATGATTTGTATAAAAGTAAAATACCCTTGAAAAGTGGGGTAAGAGAACTGTTAAAATTTATTAAGGATAGAGGACTAAAGATTGGCATAGCTACCAGCAATTCCAGGGATTTGGTGGAGACAATGATGAAAGGGCATCAGATAGAGGAATACTTTGATAGCATCAGAACCTCCTGCGAGGTACCAAGAAGCAAGCCGTTTCCGGATGTATATCTAAAGGCTGCGGAGGATTTGGGGGTAGAGCCAAAAAATTGCCTTGTATTTGAGGATACCATAGCAGGAGCTACCGCTGCCAAGGCTGCAGGTATGAGGGTAATTGCCGTTTATGATGAAATATCAGAGCGTTCAAGACCTCATTTGGAACAACTGACGGCACTTTATATTAAGGATTTTTATGAATTTATAAATAACATAAGCAGTTAAAAGCTTTAGCAGTCATCAATTCAAATTGACTGCTATATTTTTTGAAATTAAAGATTTTTTTGAAGTGTATTCTAATTTTAATGCGTCAAAATAAATGCATAGAAAAAGGTGGTGGTGGGTATTGAAGGATGAAGACATAATCAGGCTGATTTTGAAGGGTGACTGTGAGCTGTATTCAGAGCTTATTGACAGATACAGCAGCAAGGTATACTCTACAGCCTACAGTTATACCCATAACCATGAGGAAGCTAGAGATTTGGTTCAAGAAATCTTTATCAAAGTCTATGGCAGCTTGCGCAATTTTAAATTCGAAGCGAAGTTCTCCACTTGGCTGTACAGGATAGCGGTAAACAGCTGCATAGACTGGAGTCGTAAGTCCAAGTCCAAGACTATTATGGCGGCATGGAGTGTGGAGGACGGTAATATCTTAGACAGCTTAATTTCTGATGCTGATGATCCAGAGGAAAAGGTACTCAGGCAAGAGCATAAAGAGGCTGTAATAAATACAGTAGCCTGCCTGCCGGAAATTTATAAGACTGTTTTAATACTTTATTATTTTGAGGAGCTACAGATTCAAGAAATATCTAATATACTGGATTGTCCTAAGAAAACCATAGAAACCAGATTGTACAGGGCCAAGGGAATACTTAAGTCCATGCTAAAACAAGAGCTTTCGGGAGGTGAACTATATGAGCTGCAAAACCTATAGAGAAATGCTGCATTCATACATAAATAATGAGCTTAATCCATTGGAGACAAAAGCAGTATGCGAACACTTGGAAGTCTGTGCTGACTGCAGCGGGGAAGTTAGCGAAATAAAAAAGCTTAAAGCTGTCATAGCAGCAGTTAAAAATGATAAGCTTCAAATAAGCGGCCTTAAGGAAAGCATCCTGTCAGCTATAAAAGTCACACAAAAAGTTCGGGCTGCTGCCTATGATATCAAGGTTGTAGGACGCCTTGCAACAAGTCTTATTGCTTGTGGTCTGCTGGTTTTCTTTATGAATTTTACGACATTGGGCAGCAATTTGGAAGTACAATCTGATAAAATAAATATTGACATCAGAAGTATGAGTCAGAAAATTACGCAACCCATGGCGACCATCAATAAAGGCTTGACAGATATGTCCAGCAAAATAGTGGATCTTAATGGAATAACCTTTAGAATAGAACAAAAAATCAGGGGAGGAATGTAAAGTGAAATGTAAAAATCACAGGGATGAAGAAGCAAGGTTTATATGCGACAAATGCAAAATGCCAATTTGTGAGCAATGTTCTACAGAATTAAGAGGCAACAAGGTCTGTATAAACTGTGTAGATCACGCTGTTTATGCTGAAAGAGACAGAGCGAAAAAAATAGGGTTCTGGAATAAATTCATATTCTTTATATTTGCATGCATACCGGGAGCTGCACATATGCAAATGGGACTTTTTAAAAGAGGAATGCAGCTTATGCTGACCTTTTTCGGCGCTATTGTACTCATTTCCTATGCAAACGTAGAATCCTTTATACCTCTGGCTATTATACCAACTTGGTTCTTTAGCTTTTTTGATGCTTACAACTCTAGGAAGAAGCAGCTTGTAGGTGAAGTAGTGGAAGACATAGAAGCCTATAATTATGAATTTATTGTTAGTAACAAAAAAACGCTTGGACTTGTATTGGTGCTATTTGGTTTTATAGGATTTTTAAATGCTATAGACAGTACCTTCTCTTTATTTGGATATAACGTTGATAGATTTTATTGGGCAGCAAAAAGAGCAATCATTCCCTTGGTATTTGTAATAAGTGGTTTAACGCTGTTAGCAAAGCTAAAAAAGGCTGAAAAAGAAATAAATGAAAGTACAGAGAATTAATTTTAATAATCATGATATACTAAAAAGACTGTTGATTGTACAATCAACAGTCTTTTTGGCACAGGAATGATAGAATAAACATAATTATACATTGACTATTTTTTTTAGTTTTATTATAATGTTTAATGTAGCTTTGTGCTGCAAAGGTATGTGCTCGTAGCTCAGCTGGATAGAGTGTCTGACTACGAATCAGAAGGTCGCAGGTTCGACTCCTGTCGGGCACACCATATTTATGAATGATGAAAACCATTGAGAAATCAGTGGTTTTTTATTTTGCGACTTTGTGAAATTTTAGTTAAAGATTTTTGTTTTTGGGGTAGTCAGAGTGACGATAATTATAGATATTCGACACAGACAAATGTAATTGCTTATTAACTTTAGTATTGTTTCATAAAAAATACATCAAAGATTTTGTTAAATTTGCAATGTTATATTGAGATATTTTGGATTGAGAGTTATATTTATGTTAACGCGGTAAATAATTGAAAAGGGTGATTACATATGAGTAGAAAAATATCTATTTTACTAGTATTAGTATTATGCTTTACTATGATATCTAGTTCAGTTTTTGCTGATACTGGATCTGGAAATATTAAACCAGATAATAAAAAGTTTGTAAAAGTTGTCATTAACAGCTCAACTGTTGAAGCCAATTTAGATCAGTATGTAGAAGATGGTTTGTTAACGGCTGAATATGCACAACAAGTGCTAGAAATAGTTAATAAGTATACTGCTGAGTCTTCAGGTTCTTCAACAACTGGAGAAGTTACTACTAATTATTATGACCCAGATACTGGTGCAGAAATATATTGGTACTATGGAATAAGAGAAGTATGGTTTAACAAAGCAGGATGGGCTATCATTGAAGAAATAATAAACTTAGGTGGAAGTGCTACTACTATAGGACTTACTGTAGCAGCACTGTGTGGAGTTGCTAGTAGTATAACAGGTCCAGTGGCAGCATTGGCTGGTGCAGTTTTCTTAGGAGCTAAAGCTTCTGTAAAACTTCAATTTGCAATGGGCGCGCCTTATGCAATTCTAAAATATTAAGAAACCAAATTAATAATAAAAAGCAGTTAGTGTGAGTCAATATCCTTAAAACGGACACATAAAAAAGGCATAGATTAGCAAGAGCTAGCATTCTAAATTCAATGGGTGCTAGCTCATTTAATTGTTCCTGGGGCTGTTCATAATTGTAGTATTTAATATAAGCATCTACTAATCTCCCAGCGTACTCTCTATCGAATTTACCGCTTTAGTATATGCATTCATTTCTAGCATAACAAAAAAGATGCTGATTTTAATCAACATCTTTTTTATTAAGCCCATTTTAAAGGAATATACTATGCTAACAACTTGTAATTATCTTTATATTACAAGTAAGAACTACATAGAAGCGAGTATAACCAACAAAATACCTGATATTGTTATAAAAATAAAACCATTATTTTTATTCAATTCTTTTATATTTCCTATATAATCAGGTATAAATTTAAAGCATAATCCAAGCAATATAGTCATAATACCTGCAGATAATGTAAAACCTGTTATTGTTCTTGTTATAATGGTAAATATTATTATAGGAGCTAAATATAATAAAACTGCTACCAACCTATATTTTGATGATTTTATCATAGTCGAAACCTCCATTTATTTTTGTTCTACAATTTACATTATATACCATTAAAGGAGTTTATGTAAGAATAAATTAATGTTTAATATAATAATTTGGAAAATATAAATATAAACTCTACTCTTTATATAGATAATTTTAGTATTTACTATTTAATCTGACTTTTTCATTGCGCGAAATCTTGATTTAGTTCAAATAAAGAAGTCTTGCAAAATATTATCTTGCAAGACTTCTATGCATTCATATCATGTATAAATATAAATCTAAACATTATTTAAAGCTTCGACAATATAACCAATATCGACCTTGGAAACCCCCGGATGCACAGGTATCGATATTGCCAGGCGGCTTAGGTTCTGAGCAATAGGACATCGTGTATCCAGCTTTAGATTCTTGTATAGGGGCTGTTCCGGTATGGTTAGGGGATAGTACAAACCATAGCCTATTCCGGACTGCTCTAACGCTTCTATTACTTTATCTCGACCTATTTTGCAGTTTAAAGTAAATTGGTTATACACATGCTTGATATTATTCTTTACCGGTGGCAGGCTGTATTTTTTTTGAGATAAACTGCTTATATATCTTTCCGCATTAGAAATTCTCTTATCGTTAAAATTATCAAGCTTTTTTAGCTGTTCTATGCCAATGGCGGCAGCTAAATTTGTAAGTCTATAATTATATCCTAGCATATCATGGACATATCTTTGCTCTTGACCGTGATTTATAATTTTTTTTGCTTCTCTATATATTTCTTCATTATTTGTAGCAATCATTCCGCCCTCTCCACAAGTCATGTTTTTGGTTGGGTAGAAAGAAAATATAGATACAAGTCCGAAGGTTCCGACTTTCTTATTATTATATTCTGCACCATGAGCCTGGGCGCAGTCTTCTATAAGCAGAATTTCGTATTTATTGCATATCTCCAATATCCTATCCATATCGCAAGGGTTTCCAAACAGGTGAACAATAACAAGGGCTTTGATCTTACCTGGGGTATTTCTTATAAGTTCTTCAATACTGTCCGGATTTATGTTAAATGTACTCTTATCTACATCGGCAAATAAGGGCTTGGCACCGACATAAAGTATGGCATTTGCAGTCGCGATAAAGCTATATGGGGTTGTTATAACCAGATCATCACGACCGATGCCTGCGGCTACCAATGCAGTATGAAGGGCTGTGGTGCCATTGTTGGTACAGATTGCATAGCTGCAGGACAAGTATGTTTTGAAATCATGTTCAAATTTAGTTACATATTCACCGGCGGCAATCTGACTTTTGGACAATACTTCCAATGCAGCATCCGCTTCTTCTTTCCCAAGTAAAGGTTTTGCTATAGGTATCAAATATTTCACCTCGCTTTTGTTGCATTATTTGCAATATGAGTTGCTATTTCCAATGCATGGCCAGCTGTACATTCATTGCTTATAGGCTTTGTCCTTGCTTGCACACAGTCAAGGAAATGCAACAATTCATTTTTTAAGGAATCGCCATCAAAGTAGATAGTTTCTTTTACTCCGATTATTTGATTGGCATATTTTTCGTTTTCTAGAGTCTTGTTGACATGAGGCCTATGAAAATCAATTTTTCGTTTGATAAAGTCTAAGTGAATGGCTTCTTCATCTGTATTAATATATAGCTCCCTTGATCTTTCAAAGGCTAACCTGTTAACCTTTAAATTTGCAGTGACGTCGTTTTCAAATTGAAGAATTGCAAAAACATCATTTAGATCCTTGGAGTTTGACACTGCAGCGATTTTATTTATCTTACAATGAATCATTGACAAAATAATGTCAATATCATGTATCATTAGATCTCTCACCGCATCTACATCAAAGCATCGCCCCTTCTCAACCTTGCTAATCCTTTCGGCGGACAGAGATAATATGCTTTTTCCTTTTAAATACTCTATTAGATATAAAATGGCTGGATTAAAAAGTTCAACATGTCCAACCATACAGATAAGATCTCTTTTATCTATATTTTCAATAATTATTTTTGCTTCTTCAACGGTTGATGTAATTGGCTTTTCTATAAATACATCTTTGCAATATTCAATAAAATAATTAGCTATTTCATAATGAGTATGGGTAGGAGTGGCTATAATTATTGCATCAGCTACATCTCTGAGGTCCTTTACATTACAGCATGCTTTTACGGAGTATTGTTTGCTCAACACCTCAGTTTCTTCTGCGTTGGTGTCATAGATGTATATGTCATCTACAGCATTGAGGGTTTTGGAGCTTTCCTTCAGCTGTTGCAGTGTTTTTAAATGGTTTTTGCCCATTCTTCCAAGGCCTATAATGCCAATATTCATAAAATGCACCCTCCCAATGCTTTTTAAGTGTTGATTATTTATTTAATAATTGATCTTCAGGAACGTTTTTCATATACTTGGCAGGGTTGCCGCAGTGAATTACATTGCTGGAAATATCCTTTGTTACCACACTTCCTGCTGCTGCAAAGCCTTCTTCGTATATTGTTATTTCCGGAAGTATGGTGGCTTGTGCGCCTACTCGACCACCATGTTTGATGGTAACACCCTTGAAGACATATTCTTTACCTTTCAGACGAGCTGCAAATCTATCGTTTGAGGTAACCACTCCGGGAGCAACAAACACCTCGTCCCCCAGCTCTGAATAAGCAGTAATATATACATTGGTTTCAAGCTTGCAAAAACTACCTATAGAGCAGTTGTTCTCTACAGCTACCCCACGACCTATAATTGTATTGCTGCCTATGGTAACGTTTTCTCGTATTGTTGAGAGGTCGGCAATGAGACAAGCATTTCCTATATTGCAGCCTCTGTATAGTATTGCAGAGGTGCCTATAACGCAATTGTCTCCGATATTGCTAGGAGAGAGATTTGAAGCTGCTGCCAAGATGCTGGCAGAGACCCGCATTGGCATTTTACCAATTACGGTGTGGTCATCGATTCTTACGTTGCTCCCTATAACAGATCCATCGTGTATAACAACATGATTGCCAATTTTGACATTTTGTCCGATTGTGACATGACTGCCTACGACAGAATAACATCCTATGTATACTTCTTTTCCAATTTTACTTCCTTCTCCTACTATGGCTGTATGATGTATCAATGAATTCATATTATCAAAGCTCATTTTAAAACCTCCATATAAAAATATAGGTGTATGTCTACCCACTAATAATATATAGATATCTATTAAATTAGTGAGGACTTATTTTGTTATTTGTTATTTAAAAAATTATTAAAAATTGAAAGCACAATTTAAAGCTTGTCAATATAATGAAGTGGGAGAAACAAGCCTATTATGTTAAATAAAGGAGGTGAGATAGATTGCCAAATAATTTAGTATTCAATAACTCTGCACAAGAACTTAAGGTTCAGATTTACGGTATAACTTCAGGTGCCGCTGTAACAGGCTTATTGGTCGATAATAGTGGTAATATGCAAGTTGGTGGTTCAGTTACTGCAACAATTGCCAATACAGTAACAGTAACTGCTAATAGTTTTGATATCAGAGCCCTTGCGTCTGCAACTGATACAGTATCTGTAACAGGCTCAGTAACTGCAACAATTGCTAATACAGTTACAGTAACAGGTCAAGTTACAGTAACAGCCAATGACTTTAATATCAGATCCTTAGCTTCAGCAACAGATACAGTATCCGTAACAGGATCTGTTACAGCTACTATTGCAAACACCGTAACAGTAACCGGTCAAGTTACAGTAACAGCTAATGCCTTTGATATCAGAGCCCTTGCGTCTGCAACTGATACAGTTTCAGTAACAGGTTCCGTTAGTGCAACCATAGCAAACACAGTAACTGTAAGCCTTGGAGGTCACGGTTTTACAACTTCAACACTAACAATCAGCACAGCTGATGCAGCGCTAACAAATACGGCATTCCAATTTGATACATCTCAATACAAGGATTACTCTTTCTATATTGTAAATACTGGTACAGCTGCAGTATCTGTAAGACTACAAATCAGTCCTACTACAACACAAACATTCTTCATGAATGATAATACCCCGGAGATTTCTCTTGCTCAGGATGCACAAACGGTATTGGTTCCAGGTCTTTTCTTGAATTACACAAGAATTCAGGTTACTGGAGCACAAACGATTACAGCTATAGCATATTTTAACGGTCAGAACTAATTATTTGGTCGGGGAAACAGCAATGAATCACTATCCCCGGCCTACTACATAGACTGGTATTGTGCAGTATGTAATTTTTTTAGGAGAGTGAGTAATTTGGGTGTTGGTTTAAGTGTATGTATGATTGTAAAAAATGAAGCAAAAAACATCGCTAAATGTCTACAAAGTATTTTGGACATTGCAGATGAGATTATAGTTGTGGATACAGGCTCAGTTGATAATACCAAAGCAATTGCTATGGAATATGGAGCCAAGGTTTATGATTTTGAATGGGTAGATGACTTTAGCAAGGCCAGAAATTATTCTATTGAAAAAGCCACGGGAGATTGGATTCTGATCCTAGATGGCGATGACGAGTTTGAAAGAAAAGATGGTGAGAAGCTTAAGGCTTTGATCAATAGCGAAGACGCAGGTGACATCTATATATTCAACACGATTTGTTATATAGGAGATCGAGTAAGCAACGACAAGATCATGAATGTAAATTTACGTCTGTTTAGAAATCGACCAGAATTCAGATACCAAGGCAGGATTCATGAATCTATCGTTACGCAAAGCCCGGAAGTTAAGATGAGAACCAGTGATATTTCTATTTATCATTATGGTTACTTAAATGGTATTGTAAGGGATCAAAATAAAAGAGAGCGGAACATGAGGATTCTTGGAGAACAGCTAAAGGAGTCCCCAGACAATCCCTATTTCTTATTCTGCATGGGCAATGAATATTTTGCGCTTGGTGACTACAATCAAGCATTGGATTACTTCCTCTCAGCTCATGATAAATGCAATGTTCAAGATGTCTATGTTCCGAAGCTTATTATAAGAATTATTATGGCATACCAAGCATTGAAGCGCTTCAATGATGCGTTAAAGTATATTGAAGAGGCAATATCCCATTATCCACAATACACGGATGTGGAATTCATAAGAGGCAGCATTTATCATACAACAGGCAACTTGATACAAGCAATGAAGAGCTTTCAAAAGTGTCTAGAGATGGGCGAGCCTCCATCCATGCTTAATTTTGTTATAGGGGTAGGTACCTTTAGAGCATATCATGCCCTTGGGTCAATATTCCACCAGATGGGTGATCTGGAAGAAGCTTTGAAGTACTACAATCAAGCAATATTGGTTAAAAATGATCATTATGATGCGGTATATGGCATAGGCAGCATCATAACAAAGATATACAGCAGCCCTGAGGATATTAAGCATCATTTGGAACAGTATTTTTGTGCCAATAGCGGGGATAGCTATGCAATGATTGCTGATATACTTTTCATAGAGAGAAAATATAAGCTTTCCTTGGAATATATTGATGCAGCCTTAGAATTGAATGTTCAAATGCCTGAACTGTACTTTTTGAGGGCTAAATGTATGTATAATCTCAAAATGTATGAAGCAGCAAGCCAGGAATTTGAGAAAATTGGTGAGGCCAATAAATACTATCTAAACAGCCAGACCATGCTGCTGCTATGCTGCTATATTTTAGAAAGGTTTGAAGCGGCAGAAGCAGTATTGGATAACATAGGGCGTTTAGATAATTACGAGAAGGTGTACAAAGTATTTCTCACCCTGGGGAATATACTTCAATCAAAGCAAAAAGAAGTTCTAAGCAATGATATAGAAGAATCAAAGGAGTATTTGATTCTAATTCTTGATACCATAGATGCATTATTGTGTCCCGGGGAATTGGAGGTATTTGAAAAATCCTTAGAATTATTCAATTGCATAGAAAATGATGAGGTGCTTCTTG
This sequence comes from Clostridiales bacterium GWB2_37_7, assembly GCA_001797185.1. Lineage (GTDB taxonomy): Bacteria > Bacillota > Clostridia > Lutisporales > Lutisporaceae > GWB2-37-7. Next base: position 31,414 of record MGOS01000036.1, on the reverse strand, counting down.
CTTTGGCTAAGTTATACAATAAATATGGTTTTATCAAGCAAGCTGTCAAAGAAATAAAAAGATCCATCAGCATTTTTGATAAGGTGGATGAAGAATGTTCATATATTCTATATAAAAGCTTTTCTTTAAAATAATGCTTTAAGTATATGAGAATTGCTGAGATGGGATTGAACCATTGGAGACATTGATTAGTATAATAATGGTATAAAGCAATTCAATGTAGAGAAAGTAAATAATAATCAGGGAGGGGGAATTATTGACCCATTTAACAACGTTCTATCCTTGTGCAGATACTTATATAGATTCTAATCACTCCAGTACCAATTTCAGCAACTATATCATTAGCTGGGTTGGGAAAAAGAATTGCAATACATGTTATCGT
>MGOS01000036.1:17349-31016 GCA_001797185.1 Clostridiales bacterium GWB2_37_7 | reverse complement strand
ATGTAGATTACGCAGAGAATCCCCTTAGAATCGGCAAGTTTATGCCCTGTGCCATAACTTCACCTTGGGAGGAAAATACAGTGACTTGGGAAAGCTGTCCTTCCTATGATTCGTGTCTATGTGGATCCACTGAAAGTATTGGTGGAGTGGGTTGGTACAATTGGGATATGACACGAATCATAAATTCTTGGTTAAAAAAATCTCAAAAAAATTATGGGATATTAATTAAAGATCATGAGAATTTGATTTTGGACAGTAAAAGATTGATTGGTATAAGAAATACCAAACAAAATAAATTTGCTTTTAGACCTGTTCTATGTGTATCTTATGATGTACCTTCACCTTTATATAAGGACGTAACGCTTGCTAGCAGAATATTTATTGAAAAATCAATATGTGTGAAAACAACAGAGGATTTTCTTCCATCTATAGCCTTCAATACTTCCCAGCAGTCGCAAGCAACCTTTTTTGTAATTAATACAGGATTAAATCCGGCATTTGTAATGATAGAATTTGGACCCAATGATATTGACTATGTTGCCAGCGATATGATATTTGAAGTCTTACCAGGAAAGATTATAGCAACTGTTCCAATGCTGTTTGCAAAATACACAAGATTGATCTATAAATCAAAAAATCCATCTCAAGACACTGAACTTAAGATCATATTTCAATCTGTCGTATAGAATTTTATACATTAATAGCAAAACCTTTAAAAAGTTCCATAATAAAGAGTTGAAATTAAACAATATCTATTGTATAATCATGAAGTACGATATGAAAACAATTGTTGATGTCGGACAAAAATGCGGAGTTGGCGGAATTGGCAGACGCGCTAGACTTAGGATCTAGTGTCAACGACGTGGGGGTTCAAGTCCCTTACTCCGCACCAATTTTAAAGATTAAGGCTTTTGAAAAATTTTCAAAAGCCTTTTGTTTTTTTATAAAATTAATATCTGATACAAGTAAACGGCTGCAATCCCACCGGTTACAACTATTATTAAATTTAGCTTAGCCATGGAAAGTGCGATGACGGCAGCTAAGCCGTAAAGTGCAGAGACAGTATCTCCTGTTGAGGAAAACACCCCGGGGAAAATGAGTGCACCAAGGGCTGCAAAGGGTATGAAGCCGAGAAAGGTTTTTAACCTAGCAGTTAGAGTGACGCCATTTAGAAACACTATGGGAAGCATACGAGGAAGATAGGTTACCAAACCCATGGCAGCTATTAAGACAATATATTTAAGCATCTTGGTTTTCCTCCTGCGGATATAGATATGCACCTAATGCAGCTGCTATAATCGTTGAAATGATGATACTCCAACCTGCAGAAAGCGCATTAAACATTGGTAGCCATTTAATAAGTGCATGAATAGCTGCCGCTGTAAGTGCGATGATAAGCACCGATTTGGACTTGGCGGCAGAAGGTATCAACAAGCCTAAGAACATTGCATAAAGTGCGATGCCCATGCTGTCTTTTAAGGACTGCGGCAAGCCTGATGCAAGGAAAAGACCGAACCATGTGCCTATGTTCCAAGCACCATAAGCTATGATGTTTAAGCCCAGCAAATAGTAGACATCTAGCTTATCCTTTGAGTTAAGAGATGCAACCGTAAAGGTTTCATCGGTAATGCCAAATGAAGCTAAAGGCAGAAACGTCTTGCTTGAATCTGGTTTTAGGCTTTGTGAAAGCGAAGCAGACATAAGAAAATGCCGTAAATTAAGTATAAATGTAGTTAGGACAATCTCCCAAGAAGCAGCGCCCAGCACCAAAAGATTGATGCCCACAAATTGGCTGGCACCTGCATATAGAACCAAAGACATCAGTATTCCTACATAGCTTGGAATTCCTGCTGCCTTTGTCATCAATCCAAAGGTTATGGCAATGGGCAAATAACCAACAGCTATGGGTATTCCTGCTTTTAAGCCCTCTTTAAATTCAAAAGATTTTTTCATGCAATACACCCCTAAACATAATAAAAAACATATATACAGGATAACATAAAAGCAGAATCATTTTAAAGTAGCTCCATGGCTAATTGGGCGAAATCCCTTAATTTATTAATTGACAAAAGATAGAGCGTGACATATAATTATTCTGACTAAAAAATCAAATATGCACCTATAGCTCAGTAGGATAGAGCAACGGTTTCCTAAACCGTGTGCCACAGGTTCGACTCCTGTTAGGTGCACCATAACGAAATGAGTAATCCCAATACTTTTATAGTATTGGGATTTTATATTGTATAGGAAAGTACAACTTTCCTATACAATATAAAACCTTGATTTAACTGCCCGTGCCAGAATTTCCTCATTCCATTCGGAAAGGAACAAGGGCTTCAAATGTGCTGCAGCCGCTTTTGTTCTTTTTATAACGAGGCAAAAATATGTCCCCACTTCTATAAGTGGCGGGTTCCGATTTCAGCAACAGGAGGTGGGCATATATACCCCTGCCTCGTTGAAACGCCTTGGGTAGTTTTTTGCAACAAGTGCAAAAAACTTTCAATAAATCTTGTTATAAGAGATGGAACCAAGTTGCTTTAATATAGAATCTTGTGCTTAAGTGATGTGACTAATACTTGTTTGTGATATAATAATTATTACAAGATAATTATTTGCAACCTAAAGGAGGATAAAATATTGAAAATTAGAGGTAAGGTTATATTAGTTATAGTTTTATTTGTTACGCTGTTGTTTGCAGGTTTTATATTGAATTTTACAACCTACATAAAGCTGGAGACTGATTCTACTTTTGTTAACAATGCAGGGCGAATCAGGGCTAACAGCTATAGAATGGCCTATATTTCTAACGTTATAGCCCAAAATTCCTCTGCTTTTGCAAAGGAAAAGGAGACTTTGAAGGAGCGAATTATTTTTGTAGATAAAATTATAACCGGCCTGCAAAATGGCGATGAGTCTCTTGGACTACAAAAGCTAAATAATGATGAAATCAAAACAATGATGGCCGGTATTGATCAAAAGTGGGAAACTATACTGAAGCCTGCCTATATGTCTATATCTGAAGGAAAGCTTGATAAGCTTCAGGATATAAACAACAATATAGATGATTTTGTTAAGGATGCAGATGCAATGGTAACCAGATACTCTGAGATTTCAAAAAGTAAGGTTCTTCAGGCTAAATCCAGTAACATGATATTCTTTATAGTAGGTATAGTAATTGGTATTATAGCACTAATATTTGTAATAAAAACTATCATTAGACCAATAAAAGATATTTCAAAGGAAATGAAGGCCATATCAGAGGGTGATGGAGATCTAACTAGAGTTATTACTTTAAAAGGAAATAATGAGATCACAGAGTTGACGAAGTATTTTAATAGTTTTATAGGCGGTATTAAGGATATAGTAGTTAAGCTAAACGCTTCTTCCACTACCTTGAATTCTTCCATGGAGAATATATCAACTATAAGTTATGAGCTAAGCCGATCCACAGAAATGATTGCCAATGCCGTTATGGAGGTTTCCAGCGGAAGCGTTACGCAAACAGATATGGTAGATCAGCTTAATAAGATTATATTAAACGTGAATAATGAGGTAGATGCAGTAAAAAAAGAAGCTGAGGATTTGCTCGGTGAATCTAATGCAACAAATAAAACTGCAATAGAAGGAAGTAAGCTGCTGGAAAAACAAATTGAAAACATGAAGGAAGTAGTTGCTACCTTGAATGGTGTAGGTGAATCTGCACAAACCTTGCAAAACTATTCACAAAATATTAAGGAAATACTTGAGATTATTAATAACATTTCATCTCAAACAAATCTTCTGGCTTTAAACGCTTCCATAGAAGCGGCAAGAGCTGGAGAAGCCGGTAAAGGCTTTGCAGTAGTGGCAAATGAGATAAGAAAGTTGGCAGAGGAGACAGCTAAGTCTACAGTGCAAATTTCTGAAATAACGGGAAATATATTGGGGCAGACTGCTGATGTAAATACAAAGGTAACAAGCATGGATGTACAAATTCATCAACAAGAAATCAACCTAATGAATGTAAATAACAAACTTGAGGAAATATCTGAGAAATCCGCACGGGCATATGCCTCTGCAAAAGAGATAAATCAAAAAAGCGAAAAGGTAAAGAGCGATTTTATTATTGTTGGAAACTCGGCATCCAATATTAGTGAAGTAGTATCGCAAAACTCAAATAGCACGCAAGATGTAGCTGCCGCCATAGAGGAGCAAACTGCCTCCTTCCAAGAGGTTAGTGCTAGCCTTACATCTTTGAATGAACTATCAGCTGATTTGAGGGAAATAGTTGGCAAGTTTAAGATATAAAATCAAATACTAAGCTTTTTCTTGTTTTAAACGGAATTGTTGTCCAAGTGTGATCAAATTGGACAACGTAGTATTACACTTCCAAATTATTTTCAAAAAATCTAAAGGCCAACATCTCCGATTAATAATGGGATGTTGGCCTTTAAATAATGTCGCTATCTTTCATTTGTTTTTGTGTCCTTCTTGCCTTTTTTATTTGCATTTATGTCCTTATTGTCTTGCTTAGTATCCTCTTTCTCAAATAAATAGTTAGCTATGGTAACGATTGGCATACACATTTCACCTCCTTTTTATAATGTATTCTGTATATCATATAATAAATAACTGATTATGTAAATGGAAATATTAGAAAATTCATTATATTTTGCAAACAAGGTGACGTAGGCTTGATTTCTGCCAGGGGCATTATATTAAAAGGAGTAATTTATAATATATGGATATTGGGATTTTTTATTTAGGAATAATTGCTATAGTATTCTACTATTCTTATAGAACATTATATGAAAGGCTCGCAAAAAAGTGAAGCATTTATTAAGCAGCTTGCATATACATGTATCACAAGAAGTATTGGACATGCTCGATAGAAAACAGAGATTTTTTGAAAAAGTTAAAAAAATAATAAGGAGAATGGATAACTATGAAGTCTAAACTAAATTCCGGCAAATTCCCTATAGCCAATCCTTTTAAATGGTTAGTATTCTCCAAAGGCTGGCAGCGACATATAGATTTTATATTTGCGTGCAGGCTGGCAGCACTTGCGGAGTATATGAAAAGAAAAATAAACATTAGCTCCGGGTATAGATCCACAGAAGAACAAATTCGTTCATATAAAAAGACTGGCGGCAAGCTTGTAAATGGTATTTGGACAGGCGGCAATGGGTATGCTGCTAAGCCGGGAAGCAGCTGGCATGAGTATAGACTTGCCATTGATGCCTCTGATGCTTGGCTAAAGGCCTTAGAGAAGGAATTTGCTACAGCAAGTCAAGTAACTTTAATGCGTTTTGGTTTATTTAAGCCTTTGACCAAGGGAAATGGAACCTCTGTAAGAGAGGACTGGCATATTCAGCCTATAGAAACAGTAGGGATCAAGGATAAGAAATCATTGGAACCTAAGCTAATCAATAAATTGCAAAGAGGGGATATGGGTTTTGAAGTGATTGAGCTGCAGTGGCGCTTAAATAGTTACGGGTATAACCTTACTGCAAATGGAAATTTTGAGATTATTACTGATGAGATTGTGAGAGATTTTCAACGTTCTAAAGGACTTGTTGATGATGGTATTGTAGGTCAAAGCACATGGGGCAAGCTTTATGAGGCGCAGCTTTGATTTTATCTGATTTGTGCGTAACATATAAGCTCCTTAATCCTGTAACCATGATCACAATTTAATCATATTGTGGCATAAGGAATAATATGGTAATATAGGAATAATGTTAAGGGGTGATAAAAATGTGGACACGTCGAGATTTAAAAGCAAGAGCAAAGGAAGTACTTAAGATTTCCTATTGGAAAGCATTTGTTGTCAGTTTAGTATTGTTTTTAGTCGGTGGTGATAGTGGAAATGGTACATCCGGCAGTAATTTTAGAGACGGCTCTTCAGATAACATGTATGGTTATTTTAACCAGCCAGACTATGGTTTTTCCCTATATTATAATTGGATCTTTATTATAATCGTAATTGCAATAGCATTTATGGTGTTTAGAATTATGATTGGGTATGCCCTTGAAGTGGGTGGAAGACGCTTCTTCAAGCAAGCCGCGCAAATGGATGTAGATATGGGATATTTGGGTTATGCCTTTAAAAGTGAAAGATATAAAGATGTTATAGTGACAATGCTTTACAAGGGTGTGCTTAATTTTCTATGGTATTTGCTTTTGATTATACCTGGTATCGTCAAGAGCTATGCATACAGCATGGTTCCATATATTCTGGCTGACAATCCAAATATAGGCTATAGACGTGCTGTGGAGCTGAGCAATCAAATGACAGAGGGACATAAATTTGATATGTTCATACTGGATTTATCCTTTATTGGGTGGTATTTGCTGGGGATGTTATTATTTTTTATAGGAATTTTCTTTGTAAAGCCCTATGAAAATGCAACAGAAGCAGAGCTTTATTTGGTTCTGCGTCAAAACGCCTTTGATAATGGTCATTGTACCTCAGCTGAGCTATTGATGGAAAATATAATATAATAAATCTTGTTATAAGATCAAAAGAGCTGTTTGCAATTTATTTGCAGATAGCTCTTTGTTTTTGTAAACACTGCAATAGGAGAATATACAGGTCGAGCCAAATACCCCGCCTAGTGGCAGTACACCAGGAAGACCCTAAGAATTTTAGTGCCTTTCCTTGTGTGCAAAAATTAGTCGATATTTGGCGAACGTATTATTGTTAAAATGAAATAAAAATCAAATAATACAAATGTGTAAGCTTTTATTACTAGGAGTGGAACTATGTATGCATTAATATTTGAAGTAATAGTTGTAGACTTTAAGAAATACTTTCCACTAATGCTATTTACTTTGGTAGGAGTAGCTTGGATCATACTCACTTATAAAATAGGGGATTGGAGAAATTGGAAGTTATATTATCCGACAATCTTATTTTTTTGGTGTGGAGATTTAATATATAATGTAGTATTTTATGAGAAGCCTTTATGGGTTTTTGAAAATCCTATATTTACACATCATTTAACTGATTTGATAAGTATTTTTATTGTATTTACCTGCACGGTTTTAATATATATTCCTCATTACCCAAAGACCTTTAAGAAACAATTATTATATCTAGGCTTTTGGGTGTTGCTGTACTCATCCATAGAATGGATTTTTCATGTGCTTGGGGGTATATCCTACCGTAATGGGTGGGATATAGGATTATCTGTAGTGCACAACACTTATCAGTTTGCTTTACTGAGGATACATCACGATAGACCCATATTGGCTTGGATTTTGGCGCTCATAATACTCTCAATTGTAATGGCTGTATTTGATGTAGACTTGATTAAAGCATTTTAAATATGTATGAAAAGTTTCAAGTTTTAGAAATATAACGAGGCAAAACTATGTCCCCCACTTCTATAAGTGGCGGGTTCCAATTTCAGCAACATGAGGTGGGCATATATCCCCCTGCCTCGTTGAAACGCCTTGGGTAGTTTTTTGCAACAAGTGCAAAAAACTTTCAATAAATCTTGTTATAATAGGGAGATGGTATAATGTATCAAATATTGATGATTTCCTCACTGTATATTGTTTTTAAGCTTTGTGACTGGATCATAGAGGAAGTCGAAGAATGGAAAGTAAAAAGAAATATACTCAGCAATCCTATTTTAAGATATGAGTATTACAAAGGAAGCTATACAGCTAGAAAGATGAAGAAACTGAAGCGAATGCCATATAATGAATATTTAAAAACACAGCACTGGGAGCTGGCTCAAAGTGCTGTGTTGAAGAGAGATAAAAACAAATGTGCAGACTGTGGCTGCTCCAAAAAGGAAAAACCCCTAGAGGTACATCATATTACATATATAAGAAGAGGCAAAGAAAAATTGGAGGATTTGATGACACTTTGCAAGGACTGTCATAAGGAAAGACATTTCATATCCAATGTTTTTGAATAAAAAACTTTCAATAAATTTTGTTATAAAAGCAAGTGCAATGGATTGAGGCACTTGCTTTTTTGGTGATTCTATTATAACGAGGCAAAAGATGTCTCCCACTTCTATAAATGGCGGGTTTCGATTTCTGCAATAGGCGGTGGGCATATATCCCCCTGCCTCGTTGAAACGCTCGGGTAGGTTTATTGCAAAAAACACAAAAAACCTTTCATTATAATCTTGTTATAAGTCTTCTTTGTTCCTATAGTATACAAGCATTACGACAAGCTTAAAATACGTTGCTACAACACCTGCAATGAACCAGCCTGCTAATACGGCAGCCAATACTCCAAAAACAACTGTTGAAAAGCTACTTACCAATGTAGAGGCTAATAGAATGATAAACAAGCTCTTGAAATATTTGCGGCCCAGCTTTATGCTTTTGCGAATGGCTTTGAAGGGGGAGTACCCCTCAACAACTAAAATGATCACCCATGTACCTAAGTAAACGGATATGAAAACACTTAAAAACAACATTCCCCAGCCTGCAGTCAGCGTACCAGCCACTAAGGCATACAAAAGATATAGCAATGCTGTAAGCGGCAGTGTAATAATTATTAGAAGGTGTATAAACAGCTTTCCAAGGATTACCTTGAAAAGATACTTTTTGATACCCTCAGTGAAATCCTTAAATTTAGGCTTTTGTTCATTTAGGGCAGATTTGAACATGTTTATACTGCCCACATCCAGGATGCTAAAGCTTACTAATACCATCAGGTATATGAGTATGCCATAGGTAATAATTGTAGGAAGTATCTCCATAAATGTATAATAATCGGCAAATGAATAATCCAATATATATTCATTTCTAAATATGCCTGCTATAAAGGTGATGAAGATGAAGGCGAATATGGCTATAGATAGAGCCAGCTTAAGGAATATAGGTACAAAAACGCTCTTATATTTATTGGCAGTTATAAGCGCCTGTTTACAATCATCCATTATTTCATCAAACCACATTGCTACTCTACCTCCTTATTGCTTTCTTCTTCATTATTAGGGCCATTGAGCTCTTCGGATATAGGAGCTTCTTCAGCAATACCAGCCTTGGCTTCTAATGCTTCAGGGAGCAGCTCGACTATAGCATCAACAGGCTCTTCTATGACAACCGGCTGTTTTATTTCTATTTGAAAATCGTTATTATAGGCTATAAATAAAGCCAATGCAAAGAATACTTCAAAAATCATTGCTATTAATGATGCTGCAATGATGGCTATAGAGGCAATGGGCAGCAATATGGTGATAACTAGTTTAATTATTCTAACTACTTCCTCCACACCAGGGACACCATTGTAGCTGTTTCCAAAGCCTTCACCAAAGCCATTTGAATTGGGAATATTAAAATTAGCACGACCGCCACCACCAGCAGCATAGTTAAAAGACCAATGTATGACTTGCAGTACTGTCAAAGGGATGAAATTTCTTTTCGCAAAGCGAAAGCTATCTTTTATGGATTCAAATATACCGATATCATTCATTACTAGTGATACCTTCCACATTGTGAAAAATACCTCAGTGACTATTGGAATTGCTGTCAATCCGACTGTCAGAGTAACTATTCCCAATATCAAATAGAAGGGCAAAGCAAGAATGTAGAATAGTATAATAAATAATTCACCAAGTAATAGCTTTAAGAAGTACTTAGACAATCCTTCCCTAAAATCTCCTGCTTTTGTATAGCCTTGAGTAACTGCCTTTTTGTACATGTTCAAAAGTCCGGATTCGACTACAACCGAAATCAAAGCGTAAGCTAATAATATCGCCAGCAGCCTAAAGCCATACCTAAAAACAAAACCAAGAATTTCTTCTGGTCTCATAGCTGTCATAGACGTAATGCTTTCAACGCCAATCCAGCTATATACCCCTATACCTGCAAATAAGAATAGAAGAACCCTAACAGCAATAAGTGCTATTTGAGGCGCATATAAGGACTTGTTTTTTTTATTGATATGAAAGGCCTCTTTGAAATAATCAAAAATAAGAACGAGCTTGTTCAAGAGTCAAACCTCCTTTAATGTATAGGTTGGAATAAAATTACATCATTTATATATTATACAATACTACTAATATATTCAATATAATAGAATTAATATTTATATATAACCTCTATTTGTTATTGAATAGGTCTAAAACCAAAATGCCATAACAAAAGCAGTACAAGATTGGATTCCTGTACTGCTTTTGTTTTAGAAGCGCTCTCCGTTTTCGTAGTATCTGCTTCTTTCTAAAATAGTGAATATAACATCCACATTTTGATAGCCTGCATGATGTACATGCTTGGTAATAGCTTTGGCAACCATGTGCTCTGCTTCGCTTCCTCTGTCAAATAAATTTACATAGATCAGCGGATATTCCGGCGCTTCTCTGCCATCCATGATATACATGGAATCTACGTGCTCCAAGGCGAAATGTTCTCTGGGCACATTTATGATTGTCTGCAGCTCGTCTATTAACTCCTTGCTCATGTCAATTACGCTTTGTCTTTTGATGCCCTTAAAGGTCAATTGAGGCATAATGCCACCTCCTATAAACTCTGCAAAGCTTAGTTTACGTTTGCTTCTCAGGTTCCTTTAGGTACCGTGGAGAAGCATTTACGTAAAGTTAGCTTTGCTGTGTTTTTTCATTTATTTCTCTGCAAAGCTTAGTTTACGTTTGCTTCTCAGGTTCCTTTAGGTACCGTGGAGAAGCATTTACGTAAAGTTAGCTTTGCTGTGTTTTTTCATTTATTGATCTATATAGATATTATAGATGTACTTATTTCTAATTACAATGTACTTGCTTTAATGGGAGTTCTAAAAATTGTGTAAATAGTTTAATAATTATTTCGGTCTTATTCAATTGAATAGAGGATACCGTTGAAATACTATATAAATAGCGTGATAATGTAACACTACAGGCAGGAGGGAGAACGCTATGAGGTTGTTTAGCAACAAGCAGCTAAGACTCCGAGTCATTGCAGCTATTGCAGAATCAATATTGTTCTATATCGGCTTCTTATATGCAAACCAAATTGCCGGTGGTAGTGGAATCAACATAGTATTTTTTTTAATAACTGCACTGTGCGGACTATTTACGAACTCTTTACCATATAATAGTTCTGACAAGCACAAAAACACCCTTGTTACAGGTTCTATAGGACTGGCATTGGTGATACTATCAATTGGTATATCTGCCAAAGGTGACTTTAATTTGTTTGCATTGCCGATTGGCTTTATTGCGCTTGTATTTCTTTACAATAGATCTTATACAGGTTATTTGGCAAGTATACTCTATGTTTATACGGCAGAAAGCTTTTATCAAAGTGCTGTGTTTTTATTTATCATAAATGCAGCAGTGGCTTTTGGGAGTAGAAGCTTCAATTTAATTTCTGAGGAGTTTATGAGATACTCTGTGCTGTATATCATAATGGCATTGTATATGCTTTCTGAGATCAAAAATTTTAGATATATAAGCAAAAATGAGAATTCAAACAGAACCGCCTTTGACATAACAGCAACCAGCTTTATGGTGCTCATAACAGTGGTGATGTCTGTACCAAAGATATTCAAATTAGCTATTTTTCCTTTTACTAAGGCTTTTTATTTCATTTATGGTTGGGTTGTAAAGGCTATTTTGCTGATAACCTACCCTATTGCAAGGTTGTTGAACTATATTTATGACTTGATTGTACTGCCAGATCAACCGGGTAAGCCGAAGCCTGATTATAACAATATGCTAGAGCGCCGGACAAATATGAGGAAGCCTTAAAAAATATAAATTCGCCTTTCGTTCAGCTCATAGGCAGAGTCTTGGTAATTATGCTTATGCTGATGATATGCGTTTATGGAATATATATTTTGTTTAAATTCATCGACAGAATTACAAGGTCAGAGGAAGAATTGGATTTTGAAGAGGAAAAGGAATTTATACTAAAGGGCAGCAAGCAAAGGACTGCAGGTGTAATTGACAAGCTGATAGGAGCAACGAGAAGGGTGGCAGACAGCATTTCATTTATGATTACTGCAGACAATCGGGATAAATTGCGCAATGAATATAAAAGCTTTGTTCAGAAGCTTCACAGCAAAAAAGTTATTGAGAGTTATAATGTTACTGCACAGGAAATATTGGAGCTTATGCTTGCCAAGGTGCCAAACCAAAAAGACCAATTGCTTAGCATAACTGACATATATGAGGCTGTCAGATATGGAACAAGATATCCTGAAGACAGTGAATTAAAAAGCTTCCAAAAAAACATTGCAGAAATTTCAAGAAGCATACAGCAGATGCAATAATTAGAAACCATGCTATGATCAAGATTTTCCAAAGGGTTGACAACTTTCAATTCTGCGTTATAATATTACATAGTAATAAGTTGTTTTATGCTTAAAATTTTCAAAATAAATTAAGAAGCATGAAACACTATCCACTGTTTATAAAGCACACAATACTCTGAATGATTATATTTGGGAGACTTGATGTGGTTTATAATAATATTTCGGAGTGCAAATGAAAGAGTTTTTTATGAACAAAGCTATCGAGCAGGCCTGCAATGCTCTTGAGTTGGATGAGGTTCCTGTGGGAGCTATTATTGTAAGAGGGGATCAAATTATATCAACCGGTCACAACCTCAAAGAAACATCCAAGGATCCAACAGCTCACGCTGAGATTATAGCCCTGAGAAAGGCCAGCGAGGTGCTTGGAGGATGGAGGCTTAGTGACTGTGATATGTATGTGACTCTCGAGCCTTGTGCTATGTGCTGCGGTGCAATCATACAAGCACGTATAAGGAAGCTCTATATAGGAGCGATGGATCCAAAAGGTGGAGCGGCAGGCTCTAAGCTCAATTTACTCACAGATTATGGCTTTAACCATAAATGCGAGATTGAAGCCGGACTGTTAGAACAAGAATGCAGTCAAATACTAAAGAATTTTTTCAAGCACAAAAGAGCTTAAGAGGAGAGATGTCCGAGAGGTCGAAGGTCACTGACTCGAAATCAGTCGTACCTGAAAAGGTACCGAGGGTTCGAATCCCTCTCTCTCCGCCATAAAAGAAAATAAACTGTCTCAGGACAGTTTTTTTATTTTACGGAAAGAGAGGGGTGAGAACCCTCAAAAGAATGGCCGCGCAATATATAAAAAAATAAATACCAATGATAGCTTCGCAAAAGCAAGATTCGATAACAATTATGGCTGCCGGCCACCCGGCTTCGAATCCCTCTCTCTCCGCCACAATTTGTCTGAAAACCCTTGAAATCAAGGGTTTTATTTAGTTTTTGAAGAGAAAAGCTTCATTAAATATAAGAAAAAACAGAGAAATTGATTACATAGCTGCAATTAATTTCTCAATTCCTACCATATTTATTCCTCTTTTAAGATTATAGGCAAGAAAACTTAGCCCCAGTTCTGCTGTGGCTTTTTCTTTACCTTTGCATAATAGATAATGTGCCCCGTGGTACCATTGAAAATGTCATGAAAAATGTTGACATATTTTAGCTATTGCTATAATATATTGAATATATATTCAATGAACGGAGATTCAATAATGGGGATTCGTGAAGAACAGAAGGAAAAGCGCAGGGATGAAATATTGAATGCTGGACTAGATTTGTTCATACGAAAAGGCTATTCCGCTACAAAAATAAGCGATATTGCAAAGCACGTTGGAATGAGTGTAGGATTGTTATTTCACTATTTCGATTCTAAGGAAAGACTGTATGAGGAACTGATAAAATTGGGCGTTTC
>MGOS01000036.1:0-17341 GCA_001797185.1 Clostridiales bacterium GWB2_37_7 | reverse complement strand
TTTTTTGAAGATGTTGCAAGGCAGATTTTTCACTATATCAAATCCGAGCCGTTTACCGCAAAGATGTTTGTGTTGATGAGTCAGGCGTTTTATAACGAAGCAGCTCCTAGTTGTGTCAAAGAAATGCTTGCTGGTTTTGATATTTACAAACCGACCTCTGCACTGATTGCGAAAGGTCAGGCAGGTGGCACGATTCGCAGTGGAGACCCTTATGCACTTTCAATCGCTTTTTGGTGTGCTGTTCAGGGTATTGCGGAAGGAATTGCGCTTAATCCAAATTCGCCGTGTCCTGATAGTGACTGGATTGTTGATATTATAAGGAGGAAAGAATGATGAAAAAGGTTATTATCATCGGTGCTGGTATTGCTGGACTTACGGCAGGCGTATATGCTCGCCAAAGCGGTTTTGACGTGACGATTTATGAGGCGCATTCCATTCCAGGCGGCGCATCCACAAGCTGGAAGAGAAAAGGGTATCTCTTTGAAGGCGGCATGCACTGGCTGACAGGTTCCTCTCCTAAAACCGCCTTGCATAAGCTCTGGCGCGAAATCGGCGCATTGGATGACAACACCGCCATTTACAATCGTGATCCATTTTTTGTCTTTGAACATGAAGGAAAGAAGGCTTTTTTGCATCGGGATATTGATAAGCTGCAATCTCATTTGATCGAGCTGTCACCGGCGGACGAAAAGGAAATCATCCGACTTTGCAGGGATGTGAGAAAGTTTATGAAAGTAGACATGCCGATTACCGATATTAGAGGCGTAACGGTTAAAGAAAAGACTAACATTCCTATTTCAGCGCTGTTTTCTATGCTTCCCGCATTTTTTAGAATGCCTTTTTACGCGAATCAAACGGCAAAAGAATATGCCATGAGGTATAAAAGCCTCTTGCTGCAGAACTTGTGTAGAAGCATTGTTGGTGATGATAACAATGCAACTGGCATGGTGTTCACATTGTCGACGCTTGCAAAGAGTGACGGGGGATACCCCATAGGCGGTTCGCTTGGTATGGCGGGTAGGATGGCAAAACGGTTTGAAGCTTTAGGCGGTGTAATAAAATACAATAGTGAGGTTGAAAAGGTTATAATTAAAAACGGCGCTGCGACTGGTATTATCATCAACGGTGCAGAAGTTTCATCAGATGCGGTTATCATCACACAAGATACGCTGGTTGCGATTGATACTCTTTTTGATAGCCCGCTCAGAGAACCGTGGGCGGATAAAATGCGCGTTGAAATCAAACCTATGTTAAATACCTTTATTTGCTTAGGTATCAAGGCGGACCTATCAGATGTTCACGAGAGCATCATCTTTACTTGCGACATGCCGGTTATCTGTGCAGGAAAAGAAATCAAGGAAATTGGAATCAATAATTATGCGGGTTACGAAGGTTATGCTCCAAAGGGATGTACGGCTGTTACATCTATCTTTGCGGGTGACAGCTATGAGTGGTGGAAAGAACAGAAAATAAACGGAACGTATGAAGCCGAAAAGCAAAAGCTCGCAGAAAACTTCATTTATGTTTTGGAGAAAAAATATCCTCAGACCGCTGGTAAGGTAGAAGTGTGGAATGTTGCTACTCCCTTGACTTATGAACGCTATCTGCACTCTTACAAAGGTTCATGGATGTCGATTATGGGCAAAGGTGCGAAAATGCAGTCCTACCCCTCAAAACCTAACAGCATATCCAATCTTTATTTTGCTGGGCAACGACTTACGATTCCCGGTGGACTCCCTGTTGCCGCCGAAACAGGGCGAAAAGCTGTACAATATCTGTGCAGGGATACCGATATGGTGTTTCAAGGGGATTATTGAAAGAATTCAACCGCAAAGCCAGTAAGGACTGATTTTGCGGTTTTATTTTTGGGGAAAAGAAATCTGACTGAAAATGATATTATCTGGACGATTACTCCATTAATAAAAAAGACATTATGGAAGGTAATATAACGAGGCAAAAAAACCGTCCCTTCTGCTTATCGGTTAGGTTTTTTTGTTTTAAAAGTATATGTCAGAGAATTCAATTGCTGTGGCTTCAACAATACGACTATCGCTGTTCATATACTGATTTTCGGCTTCGTGGTATAATGCAGTTTCTTCAAGAGCTTCTACTCTAGTAATAGGAAGTAAGACAGTGAATGTACTCCCCTTTCCTTCCTCGCTTTCCAAAGTAATAACCCCATGAAGAGCGTTTACCAATAGCTTGGTAAGGTATAAGCCGAGTCCAGTCCCTTCGGCTTGGCGAGATAGACTCCTGTCAACTTGTCCAAAACGTTGAAAAATGTGCTCTTGCTTATTCTGCGGTATGCCAATACCTTCATCTTTTATGGATACACAGATGTTATTTTTGTTTCTATATTTTTTGATTGAAAGTGATACATCGATTAATTTTCCTTGAGGGGTAAACTTCAAAGCATTAGACAAAAGATTAAGTAAAATTCTCTCATATTTTTGTTCGTCCAATGATATGATATTTTCTGTCAAATTAGTATGAAAGCTCAACTCAATTCCTTTCTGATTTGCAAATAAGGCAACTGAATTGACTATGGCTCTTGTTATATACACGATATTTATATCAGTTACATTTAGTTTTAGATGCCCTGAGCTGATACGAGTAATATCTAGAAGATTATTCACAAGGCGAAGCTGTCTATTTGTATTTTGCTTTATTGTGCTTAGAAATCTATTTAACTTTTCAGTTAACTCACTTTTATAAATTAGATCAATTGTTTGGAGTGCAGCGTGTATTACGGTAATAGGAGTTTTGAATTCATGAGTAATAAGATAAAGAAATTCATCCTTCAGCTTCATGGATGCTTCGAGGGCTTCATCCTTCTCATTTTGCAGCTTTACCTGTTGAGTGATATCTCTAAGACACATAACCGCCATTGACATTTCATTATTCTCATTATAAATTGGAGTGGTATTAACATCAGCAATCCATACTGAAGCATGTCCTTTAATTTTTAATCTATAATTTTCAATGGTTTCACCTTTTAAGGTTCTTAAAGTAGGCAACATGTGAAAGGGTATTTCGTTCCCGTCCATATCAAAGGCTTTCATTGAATGATATAAAGTATTAAAATCATTGACTATATTATTACCAAAGACTTTCCTGCGAGCCTCAGCATTTATAAGTACAAATTCTCTGTTCTTATCTACAATATATATTGCATCAGACATATTATTTAGTATTGTCTCTAGCTGCTCTTTCTGCGATTTAATTAATTCATCTTTTTCAATTTGCTCTGTGATATTACGGCTGAGAATTACCCCTAGTCTTAATTCCCCTTTGTCATCAAGTATAGGGTTTGCATTATATTCAAAATAAGTAGACTTATTGCCACGCCTCAAAACAATGATTTGACTTTCAACTTTGCTACCATTTATGACTTTTGTGCCAGGAAATTCTTCCACCGAAAGAATATTGCCATTTTTATCGTAATATTTTTCTCCCAAGGCTAACGAATCGCCAACTTTTGCTACTGTTTTACCAATATTAGTTGATAAGCTGGCATACTCTTTAGCCTTCTTATTTACCTTTACATAATTTCCATATTTATCAATTATCGCTAAACCTTCTGATATGTTGTCAATTACAACATCCAACTCTTCTTTTTGCTGCTTTACGATTTCAGCTTGTTCTGTAATATGCTTTCTGCTTAAAACACGTTCTGTCACATCATCAAGAATAGATACAATATATTTGACTTGTCCATTTTCGGCAATAGGAGTAATCGCATTATCCCAATACCTATAGTCATCTCCAAGTAATTGACGTTTTGTTTCCTTTGAGTAGTAGGATTTATTTGTAGCAACAACATCCTGCCATATTTTATCTCCATGACTTCCCTCAAAGCCGGGAACAAAATCCTTTAAACACTTGCCATAAACAAGCTCCTTGGTATTAAAAGGTTTTGGCAGATAATCAAGATAGGTCTGATTTGCTTTTAGGAGAATAAAATTGGGTGCGGTATATATTCCGACCCCCCTATCATTTTCAGCTATTAGCTTTGCAGCAAACTGATTTTTGTCCTCAAATCTTGAGTTGGGAATTTCTTTAAAAATATATTTATTTTCGTCAGCTTTTAGATTTTCTTGTATTTGAATTAAAACACATCTCGCTTCAAGATGCTTTGTGAATAAATAGACTTCAGTATCAAGATATTCCGGCCTTAAATCAATACGAAGCAATTCGTTCCATACTATATTAAATTGTATATCAAGTATTTCGCCAAAGCTAAACCCTGATAATTCAAGAAATGCCAAATTTGAAGCTATAATTCTACCTTTTTTTTCTATTATATATGGCATTTCTATGTTGGTATTTGCATAGCCTATCAATCTTGAACCTCCGATAATTATACTTTAAATCTAGTTATTTGATATTTTAGATTAATCATACTATATGAAAGTAATTATTTCTATAAATTTACGGCAATCCTGTTTGTCAATTTATTAATTTTCACAAAACAAAAAAAGGCCATTGAAGCTACAATGACCTTCCTGTGACCATAGAATTATCTTCTAAAGTCTCTGCCGCCGCCGCCACGGTTGTTCTGAGCTTTTTTTGCTCTTCTGCAGTCTCCACACCTTTGTGGTTCATTTTCAAAGCCTTTTTCTTTATAGAAAGCCTGCTCGCCCTCTGTAAATACAAAAGTATTACCACAATCTTTGCAAGTTAAGTCTTTGTCAGCCATTTTTTACCTCCTAATTATACCTATATATCGCGAAATGAATTTACATAAGTGAAATCATATTAACGCGAAGTACAACAATGAAATAGAAGTGCAGAAAACATATTTATCTTTTACATTCTATATAGCTACTTGTGTACATCCATAATTATTGCCAAGTTTTGTTCAAAAAATGCAGTATGTACACAAAAAAATATAAATATAACTATTCTTATACATGAAATTAATGGATTTGTTACATTTAATTAATGCTGCTGATTACGTTATTATTCAAATAAATTGCACAAAATAATAATGAAATTTGGCATGCAAGGAGGAAAAAATATGCGAGAAGGATTAATACCAACTCTGCTTGGAAGCGCTGTAATGGCAAGTGGTGCAATGATGAGAGGCAAAGAATATTACTTCTCTAATCCAATGCTGTAGCTCCTAATCTTATTCATGACCCTATCTGCTTCAATACCCTGCAAGGGTGTTGGCTGATAATTATTGCGGTTTTTTACTGAGGACACCGAAATAGGTATGACCTGCCCTTCTTCCTGCTGTAGTACATTGTTCTTAAAGCTGAAGCTGTGTTGATATATATAAGCATCTTTATCCGTAGGGTTTTTGTTTCCGCCGAAGCTAAAATTCCCTAAGCTGTACACAATACTTTTGCCTTTGTAGGTCTCAATGCCTTGAATTACATGGGGGTGGTGACCTAATACCAAATCAACGCCTACATCAATACTATAACGACCTAAGTCTTTTTGAATCTGGTTGGGTGTGTAATTTCTCTCTTCTCCCCAGTGAAAGCTTGCTATTATAAGGCTTGCACCTTCATCCTTCAAGCTGTCTACAGCTTTTTTGATTTCTTCCTTCTTTTGTTTGCTGTTGTCCCAGCCCAAAAAACCGAGTAGACCTATTTTTAACCCTTTTACTTCTGTTAAGTACTTATGCTCAAAGCCAAAATAACCAAGACCTGCAGCCGATAGATTGGAAACAGTATCCCAATAGCCTTGATCCAGATAGTCAAACATGTGGTTGTTTGCCAGATTAACAGCCTCTATGCTGCCCTGCTTAAGCACCTCCGTATAATCAGCTTTGCCTTTAAATATAAACTGCTTTTCTGCTTTTGCTGTGGCACTTGTCAAGGGGCCCTCCAAATTAACCAGGGTCAAGTCATCATTTTCAAATATATACTTTACATTTTTCATAAAATACGAATAATTGCTCTTTTGTAGCGCTACTTCATGGTCGAAGCTGCCGTAGTATGAGGTGTCTGCATCCCTGCCTAAGGTTACATCTCCTGCAGCACTGATGATAATTGTGCTCCAGTCTTCCTCTTTTGTCGTTGCTGCATCTTCTACATTGATAAGCTGTGTTTCTGTATCCGCAGATACTAAAATTGCTAACACAGTTGAAAGCGCAAAGGAAATTATAATAAGCCAAACGATTAATAAAGTGAACCTCTTTTTTCTAATCATTCAAATACCTCCCTATAGTCTAATGTATGAACGTGCCCCTTCTCAATATGTTTATGTCTTTAACATTTATACAGAGGCTTATTCAAAAGGGAGATAAAGGCATACAAAAAGGCTGTCGAATTGCTCGACAGCCTTGTATGAGTTACATGATTTCAGAATACTTCTTTGCGAAATATTCGATTATATCACTTCGCCGTATGATGCCAATGAAAATCCCACTGTCATCAATTACAGGCACAAAGTTTTGAGTAATAGTGAGTGATATTAGGTCTTCTATAGAAGAGGTAATTTTTACTGGCTTGTTATTCACTTTCTGTGGAATATCCTTTAGCATCACTTTTTCTGTGTTTTCGAAGCACAATCCCGGCGTATTCTTCAGCTTCCAAAGCAAATCCCCCTCGGTAATTGTACCCTCGTATTTCCCGGTATTATCTATCAGAGGGATTGCGCTATATCTGTGATGCTCCATCTTCTCCAAGGCTTGCCTCATGGTGTTTTTGGGAGAAAGATATATAGTCTCTGATTTAGAAACAAGGAAAAAAGCTAGATTCATGTAGTTTACCCGCACCTTTCCTTATGCAAATTTAAAATCTAATATTATTATACCATTTTGATTCATCTAAAGTAACAAAATTAAGGGTCGATAAAGTGTTATATTGACCTCAATGATCCTATTAAGCATCGATTGTAACAGTTTCCTTGACCGCAGTCTTTATTTCGTTATAGGCTGCTCCCAAAATTACAGTACCCATCAAGATTGCTGCACCTATCAGGTTTCCTCCTGTATTTAGGTGTCTGAACATTGCTATTATAATTGATATTGCAATCCGTGACAATTAAGGCAGGTCTTTGCTGTTTTTCATAATAACATCCCTAAAAAGAATCATTAACCCTCAAATATTTTAGCAGATTGGAGGTTTAATGTCTATTTGAACATCATGATATTTTGTTATGAGTGCAAATATCATTTGACGGGGGAGCGTCGTTGTATTAGAATGATACTGTAATAAAATAAAACGGGGAGCTGAAGGAATTCGGCTGAGAGGGAGCTAGACTGCTCCGACCCATACAACCTGAACTGGATAATGCCAGCGGAGGGAAAGAATATGCGCTTTGACGTATAAACCCTTTATCTGGAATGGATAAGGGTTTTTTTGTTTTCCTTTTGCTAATAATTAAGAAGGGAGGTAATAAAATGGCAGTTGTAAATGTTAGTCTTCAGGTTTTGCCACGTGTAAGCGACGATAGAATATATGACGTTGTTGATAAGGTTATAGAATATATTGATTCCTGTGGAGTGAAATACGAGGTAGGGCCTATGGAAACCACCATGGAGGGCGAGCTGCAGTATTTGCTGGATATAGTGAAAAAGGCTCAAGAAATATGTGTTCAAGAAGGAGCCACAAGAGTTATGTCCATGGTAAAGATTGATTATAAGCCAGAGGGTGTGACAATGAATGAAAAGATTGCGAAATATAGAAAATAGTGTAATCCCGGCTGTGTTCTTTGCTGTTCTACTTATTATATGGCAGCTTTCTGTAGATATGGGAGTGATTCGCCGCTTTGTGCTGCCCTCACCTATGGATATAGGCAGCACACTAATAGAAATATTGCCGAATATGTATAATCATATTTTTGTAACACTGATAGAAGCCTTTTCGGGGTTTTTTATATCAATTCTATTGGCACTTGTTTTGGCTATTCTGATGGATAGCGTAAAACTAGTAAAAAAGGCTATATACCCCATACTAGTGGTATCTCAGACTGTACCGCTTATTGTGCTGGCGCCATTGTTTGTAATGTGGTTTGGTTTTGGAATGCTGCCAAAGATCATTGTAGTAGTTTTGGTATGCTTCTTCCCTATACTAGTAAGCTTGTTGGATGGATTGTCCTCGGTGGACAAGGATATTATCAACTTGCTAAAATCCATGAAAGCAAGCAGCTTGCAGATATTTAGACTGGTCAAGTTCCCTGCGGCAATGGTAAGCTTCTTTTCGGGACTTCGAATAGCTGCTACCTATAGCATTATGGGCGCTGTAATAGGTGAATGGCTTGGCGGTAGGGCAGGCCTGGGAATATATATGACTAGAGTTAGGAATTCCTATGCGTACGACAAGACCTTTGCGGTTGTTGTAGTGATAATTGCCTTAAGCATGCTTGTATTTTATTTAGTTAAATTAACACAAAGATTGGTTATGCCTTGGAGTATCGAGGCGGAAAGAAATAGGAGGTAAAAACATTGAAAAAGCTTATACTTATACTAAGTATCATATTCATATTTACTATTGCGGTGACAGGCTGCACACAGAACCAGCCACAGGCACCTGCTCCAACAGAACCTGCACCATTAGAGAAGGTGACTGTTATACTTGATTGGGTACCCAATACAAATCATACAGGAATGTATGTAGCACTGGAAAAGGGTTATTACAAAGATCAGGGGCTTGATGTAGAAATAATTCAGCCGACAGAAGGCGGCAGTGCTGATTTGATAGCAGCAGGGCAAGGGCAGTTTGGAATAAGCTATCAAGAACAGGTTACATATGCAAGAACAGCAGAAACACCATTGCCAATTAAGGCAATTGCAGCCATCATACAGCACAATACCTCAGGCTTTGCATCACCTAAAGAAAAAAATATTGCAACTCCTAAGGATTTTGAAGGCAAAAAGTACGGCGGTTGGGGCTCTCCTGCAGAGGAAGCGATGCTGAAGGGCTTGATGGCAAAAAGCGGAGGAGACTTCTCAAAGCTGGATATGGTTGATATTGGAGCTGCTGACTTCTTCACCAGCGTACAAAGCAATGTAGACTTTACTTGGATATACTATGGATGGGATGGAATAGCGGCAGAGCTTAAGAACTTCCCGCTTAACTTTATAAAGATGCAGGATGTTGATCCGAGTTTAGACTTTTATACACCTGTTATCATAGCAAGTGAAGATATGCTGAAGAACAATCCGGAGCTGGCAAAGAAATTCCTAAAGGCTACAGAAATGGGCTACCAGGACAGCATCAGCAAGCCTGAGGAAGCAGCGGAAATTCTACTGAAGTATGCTCCTGAAATAGACAGAGAATTGGCGATCGCAAGCCAAAAGTATCTTGCATCAGAATATATAGCAGATGCAGTAAACTGGGGTGAAATGAAGCTTGAAATTTGGGAAAACTATGCGAATTGGATGTTTGACAACAAGCTGATCAATACGAAACTAAATGCAAATGAGGCATATAGCAATGACTACTTACCGGAGTAACCATGAAATAAAGCTGGAACTAAAGCAAATATATAAAACCTTCGAGGACACGCCTGTCCTTGAAGGTATATCTTTGCAGCTAAAAAACAAAGAGTTCGTCTCTATTCTAGGTCCCAGCGGAAGCGGCAAAAGCACCATATTCAACATAGTATCAGGGCTTTTGAAGCCGGATAGTGGTGAAGTTATTATTGAAGGAGAAAGCTATACAGGAAAAACAGGCAGGGTAAGCTATATGTATCAAAAGGATTTGCTGCTGCCTTGGTGCAGAGTAATAGACAATGCTTCACTGCCTTTAATTATAAAGGGCATGAAAAAACAGCAGGCAAGGGAAACTGTAAGCCCTTTTTTTTCTGTGTTTGGTTTGGAAGGCTTTGAGTATAAGTATCCTTTTCAGCTTTCCGGTGGCATGAGACAGAGAGCGGCACTGCTTAGAACATATATGTTTTCCAAGGATATAATGCTTTTGGATGAACCTTTTGGGGGACTGGATGCAATAACGCGTGCCAAAATGCATCAATGGTTATTAGGAGTATTGCAGCAGCTGGAGGCATCCGTGCTCTTTATCACCCATGATATTGAGGAAGCAATATATTTGTCAGATAGAATATATATTATTTCAGAGAGACCGGCAGCTGTTTATAAGGAAATAGTCATAAACCTGGAAAGACCGAGAGGGAGAGCGCTTTTGACCTCAAAGGAATTCATGGATCTCAAGGCAGAAATACTGTCGTTGTTATAACAAGATTTATTGAAAGTTTTTTGCACTTGTTGCAAAAAACTACCCAAGGCGTTTCAACGAGGCAGGGGGATATATGCCCACCTCCTGTTGCTGAAATCGGAACCCGCCACTTATAGAAGTGGGGGACATATTTTTGCCTCGTTATAAATGAAGAAACACTGCAGAGGTATGGATATTGAGTTTATAGGAGGAGTCATTATGGCTGTATTTGATAAAATAGCTGACAGCTATGATAGCTGGTACCTAACAAAAATGGGGAGCTTTGTTGATCAAGTGGAGACAGAGCTGGCCTTTGGAATGTTTGATAGTTATCCTGGCATGAAGGTCCTGGACGTGGGATGCGGTACTGGCAATTTTAGCATCAAGCTTGCGCAGCAGGGCTGCAAGGTAATAGGTATAGATATATCTGACGAAATGCTTG
This sequence comes from Clostridiales bacterium GWB2_37_7, assembly GCA_001797185.1. GTDB lineage: Bacteria > Bacillota > Clostridia > Lutisporales > Lutisporaceae > GWB2-37-7. Next base: position 6,769 of record MGOS01000036.1, on the reverse strand, counting down.
ATATTGCGCGAACTAAGGCAGAGAAACAGAAGCTTGATATAGAATTCTGCAACATGGATGTATATAACCTGCAGTTTGAAACAGGGTGCTTTGATGCAGTATTCTCGATGGCTGCCTTTGAGTTTATCGTGAAGCCGCAAGCTGCCCTAGATGAAATGATGAGGGTTACCAAGAAAGGCGGTCAAATATTTGTAGGAACGATTAGCAGAGACTCCAAGTGGGGTGAGCTGTATTTGAGTGAGCCAATAAGGAGCAGCAGCGTTTTTAAGTATGCTTGCTTTAAGACCCTAGAGGATTTGAGACAGCTTAGTTCAGAAAAGCTTATAAACAGCGGACAATGTCTTTTTATACCACCGGATATAGACGAGGATAAGATATCTATAGAGACAGAACAACTATTGTCCAAAACAGAAAAAGGAGGCTATATATGTGCGCTGTGGAAGAAATAACCTCTTGCCAGCTTTCTTTTATCCCTATTCAAAGTGAAAATTATCTTGCAGATATCGATATGGTGCTTAGAAGGATCACAGCCAGCGGATTGGAATATAGCATAGGAGAAATGTCTACTATAATTAAGGGTGGCAAGGCAAATATTCTAAAACTTATAAGTGATTTATATGACTTAATGACACCGAAATGCAGTTTTGTCATTGACATAAGGATATCTAATACCTGTGCCTGCATAAGTAATATTGTTGGTCAAACAATTATCTGAAATAATTGTTTGAATTTTTAAATAATAGTGATATAATATTATTTTGAGGGATAATTTATGACAAGGGGAAATGATTATGTATCCAAAGATTCTCATAGTTGATGATGCTGGTTTCATGAGGAGAATGCTGATAAATATTATTTCGCAGGATGGCTTTGAGGTAGTAGGAGAAGCTGAAAATGGGTTAGCAGCTGTAGAGCTTTATAAAAAGCTGAAGCCGGATGCTGTAACCATGGACATCACAATGCCGGAAATGGATGGTATAACAGCATTAAAAGAAATATTATCATTTGACAGCAATGCAAAAATTATCATATGCAGTGCAATGGGGCAGCAAACCATGGTAGTAGAGGCTATCAAGCTTGGAGCTGTTGATTTTATAGAAAAGCCTTTTCAAACGGATCAAGTCGTAAAGGCATTGAATAAAGCATTAAATTTATAACGAGGCAAAAAGATGTCCCCCACTTCTATAAGTGGCGAGTTCCGATTGCAGCAACGGGAGGAGGGCATATATCCCCCTGCCTCGTTGAAACGCCTTGGGTAGTTTTTTACAACAAGTGCAAAAAACTTTCAATAAATCTTGTTATAAATAAAAGCACTAATTTATATGACCAAGGTCATATAAATTAGTGCTTTTATTTATACATAAGGTGCTTTTGTGTTACAATATACCTTAAGCTTAATTTTAACGAGGTGTTACTTTGATTACCAATTTTTTGATAAAAAGATTTATAAAAAACTATGAAAGTACTGGGGACAGCAACGTAAGACAGGCATATGGCTACTTGGGTGGCTTTGTTGGCGTAATTGCGAACATATTGCTTTTTGCAGGCAAGCTGTCTATTGGTTTTTTAATAAACAGTATTGCAGTGATGGCAGATGCCATCAATAATTTATCTGATGCAGCCTCTTCGGTCATTACGCTGGCAAGCTTCAAAATGACCAACAAGCCTGCAGACAGGGAACATCCCTTTGGTCACGGCAGGATAGAATACATATCTGCAATGGTTGTTTCATTCCTTGTAATACTGGTAGGCTTTGAGTTTATCAAAAGCTCCGTGGAAAGGGTGATGAATCCTGAGACTGTCAGCTTTGATTGGATAACCTTTATGCTGTTGTCTGCTTCAATTATATTGAAGGTATGGCTAAGCTTCTTTAATAGAAAGTTAGGCAGAGCTATCGGCAGCAAAGCTATGGAAGCAACAGCAATGGATAGCTTAAGTGATGTCATTACTACATCAGTGGTGTTGCTATCCTTGATATTGTCCATATGGATAACCTTCCCTATAGACGGTTATATAGGTATAGCAGTAGCACTGTTCATTATGTATTCAGGCTTCAATCTGACAAAAGAAACGCTTAACCCATTGTTGGGAGAGGCACCTGAAGCTGAATTTGTAAATGACATTATCATGAAGACTTTATCCTATGAAGGCGTAATAGGGGTACACGATATTATTATACACAATTATGGACCCACTCGCTGCGTAGTGTCCCTTCATGCAGAAATCCCTGCCAGCATGGACATTACATCAGCTCACGATTTGATCGACTTGGCAGAGCAAGAAATATCAAAAGATCTGGGTATTCACCTGGTAATGCATATGGATCCTATTAATATAGATGACAAGGTAGTACAGAAGGTGCAGCAGCAGATTGTGGGTGTATTAATGGAATGTGGGTTGGAATTGTCTATTCACGATTTGAGAATTGTGGGAGACGATAGTCACTGCAATGTAATTTTTGATATGGTAATTCCCCATGAGGTACCGGAATGTGATGAGAAGAAGGTAGCCAAAGAGGTTGTTGAAGCTATAAAGAATAAGCACCCACAGTTCAATCCGATCATAACCATAGATAGGAGCTATGCCATATTGAAATAATAAGTGTGAAAATACTAACAAGAACATACTTTTTTGAAATCACTTAAGATTGTATCTATAAATGTGGACATGCCTGTATCGCCTTGATGATAGAGAAGATAGCAAGTGATTCTATTGATTTTATGAGTAAAATACTTTAAGTTGGGTATGTGAAAATATGATAATTTTGTTTGTGATATTATGGATAACAGCTGCGATTTTTATTATAAATAATCCCAAAAATAATGCGACAAGATGGTTCATTGCCATAGCTTTTTTTTCAGGATTTGGCGGACTTGGGGTTGTATTAGAAAATTATGCAGCTACTTTAAGTGATTTGACATCTAAATTTAATATTAGGATTATAGCAGAGTTTATGTACACTATATCTCATCAGTTAGCTCCTTATGCTATATTGATGTACGGCATTGTGTACTCCGGGCTTTTTAATAAATATAAGCATTTTCTTAAGTATTCTCCATACATTTTTTTCATTCCGGTTGCTATAATGTACTATATGTACCCAATTGTTCCTAAATATAAGCCATCATTTATAATATTGAGCTTATGGGTTGTACCTTATGTTCTATTTTCAAATATTTTATTGATTTACTCAGTAGTAAAAGAAAATAATCAAAGGGTTAAGGAACAAAGATTATTCGCCACTATGATCGTAGCACCTGCGACTATCTTTGACTTAGTAGTAAATTACATAGCAAAAATCTTCGATATTAATAATTTGTGGCAATACAATAGCATCACTGTGTCAATAGCTTTTGTTTTATTTTTATATGCCAGTCTAAGATGTGGGGTTATGGGTGTAAAATTGAGATTTGAAAGATACCATCTGGATAATTCCATTAAAGCAATAACATCAGGCACAGCTATGTTAAATCATACAATAAAGAATGAAATCTTAAAAATTGGCATATGTACAAATAACATAAAGGTGTCTGTAAACAGTCCGGTACAAGATATTGAGGACATAAATCAGAATATCAACTATATTCTGGAATCGACTAGCTTCATGACAGAAATGGTAAAACATATTCAAGCACATACTCAGGAAATAGTCATTGTAGAAGAATTCTGTAATATAAAAGAGATTATTTTAAAATCTCTCAATATGGTAGATCTCTTGATTAGAGAAAAGAGAATAGTGGTATATAATTTATGCACCTATGATATTTTTTTAAAGTGTGATAAAGTTCACATGCAAGAAGTATTACATAATATTTTTAAAAATGCAGTTGAAGCGATGAATTCAGGCGGCGAGTTAAAGATAAAACTTGTTGAAGACAAAAGTTGTATTTCTATAACAATAAATGATACCGGCTGTGGTATTTCTAAAGAGAATCTGCCACACGTCTTTTCACCATTTTTCTCCACTAAGAAAAGCAATACAAATTTTGGACTGGGACTTTCATACGGTTTTAATGTAATGCAGCAACACGGAGGCAACCTCGAAATAAATAGCGAAAAAAATATTGGCACTACAGTAAGTATAGTTTTTCCAAGAGTGAAAGCCGTTAGTATGTCTGAAAGTGCTTATAAAGGGAGTTGTGTAAATGGATAAGATAAGGGTATTAATAGTAGACGATGATATTATCTGGGCGAAATTAATAAATAGTTATCTCAATAAAACTGACGAAATGTTAGTTGTCGGTATTGCTAGTAACAAGGAAGAAGCAATAAGGATAGCTCAGAATATTAAAACAGACATAATACTCATGGATATAAATCTAACTGAGAATCAAAGAGATGGAATAATTGCAGCTATTGAAATTCAGCAATTTTCAAATTCAAAGATAATTATGCTTACTTCGCTAAATGATAAGGAATTAATCAAAGATTCATTTACAGTAGGTGCCGTAGAATTTGTATCAAAAGAAAATTATACTGATTTGCCTAAAATAATACGAAGGTCCTTATATGGCAATTCTCCGCTGCAAATTGTACTTGAGGACTATATAAAATTAAAAAGGGAGGAACAGCTAAAGGATCTGACGCCAGCTGAAAAGGAAATATATGAGCTGATAGAGTCAGGACATTCGCAATCACAAATAGGAGACAAGCTGTCAAAGACAGAGAATACTTTGAAGTCACAGGTAAAGAAAATATTGAAAAAGCTTGGAGTCAGCAGCAGAAAAGAAGCAATTATTAAGGTTAAGACAAAGGGAATTATTTATAAAGAGGATTATAAAAATTAAGAAAAGATACTGCCGGGGGTTATAAATTATAGCCCCTTTTTTGTGTTTGGGGTGATAAAATTTAAACCTACCATTTATATAAAATAGAAGATATAATAAACAAGAAAATATTGTAATTAATATTACAAATTTACATAATAACCACTAGATGGGAATGGAGTGACTAGCTATGATAGAAGCAAATATAGGTAATCCTGCACTGCTGCAGAATACATACAACGAAATAATGAATTATTTGAAGCAAAATAACTTACAGCAGATAACTGCAGGCTACAATGTAAACGTAAAAGAACTGCAACTTGGGCAGTCTCTAGATGAAATGATAGTAGATGTGTACTTTGGGGTTAACCCTTCGATTTTATAAATTAGCTTGTAAGCTAAGAGAAGCCACTTCTCGGGTAACAAGTTGACGCCTGTTAGAATCCACGAGAAAGGCTCTCTTAGTTTATAATATAACAGATTGTATGAAAAAACAATATTTGTTCTTTGTTTTTCGCGGAGTAGAGGGCAGATGCTGGTATCTTTTACGCGAGAAAGATATTGAAATACAGTTTGTAAAGAAATTATAAACTTAAGGAGGAAGAGAATTATGTTAAAAGAAATGTCATTTGATGAAATGCTACAGGTAAATGGTGGCGGTGATTTTACTGATGGTTTAATTCAAACAGCCGTAGCTGCAGGTGCTGCTGTACTATTTGCAACAACAGCTCCTATATCCATAGCAGGAGCAGTTGTAGGATATGCAGTGGGTTATGCAGTTACAAGTGCACTTAACTCTGGGGCAAGTGCTCCATTATATGGACCTGGATCAATAAGATAATAATACTATATCTATATTAATAAAGAGAGTTAAGCTTAAACACATTAAGATTCTCGCGTTTAAGCTTAACTCATATTGTAAAGGAGCAATGATTGATGAACTTCGTTATTTCATTAACTTGGTTAGCTATATTTCTTTTTATTGAATTCTTCATTATTGAAAAAAACTTTCATATAAAAAGTAAGTTGCGGAAAAGAATTACATCGAGAATTTATTTTATAGCTATTATAATTGCTTATGTATTTATAGAAGCAGTTATGGTATTGTTTCTAAATCCTTTTTCCTATATAAATATTCTTAGACAATTAACAAGAGCCTCATTTATATATTTAATTGTTCCACTCAATGATAAGAATTAAAGACTATGCATCTAATAAGATGTAGAAATAAACAGCTTATATAAAGCATAAAAAGTTAATTCTACATCTTATTAAACATTAAGTAATGATTTTCTATATTAGGAACACATGTTAGCAGAACAGTGTGCAAAGGCATTAAATAACGCAGTAATAAATCACAAGACACCAATGACTTAAAGAATTATTCAGATAAAGAAATCAATATTGCAGCTTGGAATATATAGAATAACTTGAAAAGCATAGAATTCTAAGGAGTTTGAGCTGAAATAGAAGTACTTTGAGGGTTTTTGCACCAGAACATTCTTACTACGTAAGTTACAGGTGCTACAGTCCATTGATAGCAGAATACACTTACATTAATACAAGTGATGCAGGATTAATGTCTGGAATGTTTTTCAAAAAGAAAATTTACAATAATTCATATAAATATATCCAAATAACGACAGAAAGAGGAGAAGAAATGATGACAACTAAGAAATCAAAAGTATTTCTAAGCTTGCTGCTTATATTGGTAATCCTATCAGGACAGATTGTATATGCAAATGAAGCGGTACCCCCAAAGGTGGACGCACCTAGTCCATGGGCAATGTTTGATGTTCAAATGTCTAGTGTTTATATGCTTGGCACACAAGATAACTACCAACAGTTCACAGAAAGAGCTTCAGGTGTTCATTTAAGCAATATTGAAGAAAGCATATTTAAAGCATTTGGTGTTGTAGGTAAATCTTTAGAGAATAACAATAATTCTGTTACTAGAAAAGATGTTATTCAAGGACTCTATTATACAATTCAAGAGATTATAG
>MGOS01000035.1:48121-53154 GCA_001797185.1 Clostridiales bacterium GWB2_37_7 | reverse complement strand
GAGGGATGGAAGGATGGAATCTTAAACCACCCTTGTATGGGCCGATTGCACTATTGTATTGAACTCTGAAGCCACGGTTAACTATAACCTTGCCATTGTCATTAACCCATGGAACTCTGAAAATGATTTGTCTTTCTGGCTCAACTAATCTTTCAACAATACCAGCTTCTATGTATTCTGGATGCTTTTCTAGTACAGGTACTAGAGATTCAATTACCTCTTGAACTGCTTGATGGAATTCTGGTTCTCCCGGATTTCTTTTTACTACTTGCTCAAAAACCTGGTCAATATACTGCTTAGCATTCATTGTTGTATTTCCTCCTAATTTAAATTTATCTTAACAATTGCTGAACAACTGTTTAGAGCATATGGTTATATTATGTGAAAATTTCATGGTTCTATTTAAGGGTTAACATTGACAAAAATAACACATACCCAATTTATAAATATACTCCTTAATAGGTAAAAACTCAACACTATTATGTAAAACAAGCACAAAAAAATCCGAAAAGATTATTGGTCATGAAAATTAAAGTTTATATTTTCTGCAAAAGCTTTTGCTGTCTTTTTTATTTCGGCTATTTCATAGATGGCTCCGGGGTCATTTGCTGTGGCAGTAATACAGAAATTAGCAGGAAGGTAGAAGCCTTTATTAATGCAAAGTGCACCCAGAAGCTGCATAGCAACTGAGTCACTTCCGGAATTCCCGGAGACTACAACAGCATAGAGGGCCTTATCATAAAAACCTGTTTTGCGGTAGAGAGCTGTCAATCTATTGATAACAGCTGATATATTTGCAGAAACCGCATCGTTATAGTTCGGGCATAACCAGACAACAGCATCTGCTTTTTCGATTGCGGGATATATTTCTTCAACCAATAAGCCTCCATAGAAGCAGCTGCTTTGTTTACTATAATGGGAGCAGGTTTTAAAGGAACAGCCTTTACAATCCATGATTGTGCCATTCTCTACATGCAATTCTTCAATTCTGCAATTAGTAAGCTCTTCTTTGACCATATCCCATAAGGCCAAAGTATTTGAAGTATGATTTAAACTGGAATGTAACGCGACAATATAAGGTGAATAAACCTCTGGGGTTTGAAACTCCATTAAATGTGTTCCCAACCTTGAGCACTGTTCAAGGCAGATTTCTTCAAGTGTCATTGGTATTGTTTTTTGCCATGTTTTGAAATTAATCAGATTTCCTACAGCCTCAACAACGGGATGTCCTGGAAACTGACAGCCTAATAGATTAAGCTGAAATATGATATCGGATGCAGTACTTTTGGTATTGTAGTCATTGGGGCTGCAAATCAATAAGACAGCCTTGGAGCCAGCCAACGCATGAGGACCTTTCTTGTACAGCTGACTTATCATTTCTATAATTGGCATACAGTAGCCTGCTTCGTTTAAATCTACTGCCAGCAGGATCCTCTTGTTTGTTAAATCAGGCAGCTCAGCAGCTTCTGTAAGGGTAATTACGTGACTGCCTTCACTGGCAGCACCAATCATCTGCATTAAAAATTCAGAAACAATAGTAGGCTTAATTACAAATAGGTCTTCCTTCATATAATGTGCTCCAGCTCCTTATAGCTATTGTACAATCGATTCATTAATTGTTCCGGAATTTCATATTTTTCCAGTATGGTGCCGGCAGGCACCAGTTTATTGCGTGCACCCATATATACACCACCCATATAGGTTGCACTATAGTGCCAATTTCCATACAATGTATCCATAATTGAAATCGCTCCGGAGGACAAAGCAGGAGCTATATAAGGCTTATATCCATGCTTCCGTAGCTCTAGGTTTGCTTTTCTAGTCAGATCTGTAAGTCTTAGTGATATTTCATTGTTATATTTATGTATGCTGTCAGCAATGACCAAGTGTTCGCCATGGGGACCAAAGGCTCTGCCTTCAGATAAGTAATGATTTGCTTCAGTTGACTGAGCCGCGTAATATACCGCCCTTGCGTGCATAACCCCTAGGCCATAGCCTCTGATCTGTTCAGGGGCTAACCCTTTGAAGTCATATTCTCCAGCTTCATTGGTGTTGCTTTGAATCAGCGCTTTTTTACAAAGCAAATCTACAGGATCAGAAACCACTGCAAATATCCCCTTAAAGCCAGCTTCTCTGGCTTTCTTTGCATATAAAGAAATAATTTTTGCGTTTCCTTGAAATTGTGCCATACGTACATCGATATCTTTGCTCTCAAGGGAAGGAATACCTACGGTGACACAAAAAACAAACATGTCACAGTCAAATAGTTCTTTATCATTTATTGCAAAAATCTTTGGGGTTTTTACTTGGTTCAGGAACAGTATTTGGTTGCCTTCGAATTCCCATCTAACTACCTTGTTCTCATCAATATCGAAAATACCCAATTGACTAATTCTATCACCGCCAAGCAGTTTAAGACCAACAAGCAAGCTGCTTCCGACATCACCCAAGCCAACGATGTTTATGCGCCATGAGCTAGGAGGGGAGTCTTCCAAGCAGCTCTGCCAATCAGGATATGAGGTATTTAATGCTCTTATTTGCTGCTTTGCAGTCTTATCCAACATCCATTGGGGCAGGTCAGTGAACCTACTGTTTTGCTGCTGCAATAGCTGGAGACCCTCCTGTTTAAGATAAAAGAGAGAAACGTCTGATATACAGAAGCTTTTTCTAGACTTTCTAGGGTCTAATGCTATCAAATAGTAAATTGCATCCTCATAAGCTGTAAGCTCTTGCTCTGCAACAGGCTGGAGAGCAGGGTATTCTATTTGTGAGAAAAGATATTTATCCTTATGCTTATAATAGTACATAGTACCTCCATTTAAAATAGTATATTTCTTAAACGTCTTAATAGCTCCAAATCGTTCTTAATATATACGGAAGGAACTGCGTTGTAGTCATAGTTCATAAACTTACCATGGTCAGGGCATCGTGGTATGGTAAGCACTTGGCCTATTGATTTTAGTATTAAGCTACGTTCATACATAAGCTGATATTCATTTTCTATGGCAGTCATGATATCTAAGGTGTTTTCTAAGGCAACCTCAGACATATTATAAATTGCCTCCTTTGATGCTCCAGTCAAGAAGGTCGGGGCAGTAAATGGCAGGATCAAATTTATGGATGGCAGTAGATTTCTCTGTGGGAAATAACCTCTCCACAGGGCATCGCCGCCTATATAGGGATAGAAGCTGCTCTCGGTAAACCACGCTTTCAGCTTTGGAATAAAATATGCGCTTTCCACATCTCGATTCTGAATATCCATTAGCTCCTTGCCCTTAGCTGATAAGATGCCAACCACGGTCTTCTGCACCTCAATGCTTTCTTTTTTGAGCAGAGGATCCAGCTTTTTGATCCTATAGCCTTTGTGCAGGATGTCATCTACCAATATTATCGGGCGGTTGAAGCTTTTTATCATTCTGACCTGTATATCTAGATCCAGGTAGTGCGGGAAGGCATTTACATCGAAACGTTTCATATCCGGATAAAACATTTTCTCAGTGTGCAAGGATTTTGTCACGGTATTAGGCACTACGCTTTTATTTAAAATATTACCGTATGGAACGCACATTGCAGGTCCTAACTGCCTTGGTTTTATGGCATTGGTAGGAACAGCGTTTTCCTTGCAGATTTTTCTCGTCATTGTTTCGTATAAAATATGTCTGTTAAAGGAGAGAACTAAGTTTCCCGGATAAAGCTGAGTTAAGGCGCTTTGCATTCTTTTTCTTGCTTTGATAATAGCCTTTTTGACTGACTCAGTGTTTTTTATAGGTTCTTTTATAAAGGCGCGGGCATCCAATATCATAGCACAGGGGTTGCTCATGTTTACCCCAAAAAACGGGTTCTCTGAATTTTCAGAGGGGATTTCAAAGAATCCCTGAAGCTTCAAGGTTTCATGTATTCTCGTTACATCATAATTACCCAGCAAACATCTATATACCGCATATTCATAGTCCTTCGCAAGGCTGAAGGATAATACTTCAGTCAGTAAAACTTGTGCAATTACTTCGATATCGGTTTCACGGTTTACAAATATGCCGTCTATCATCAGCATTTTGCCAATGGAATTGTTGCGCAAGTAATCTGTGGTTTTGCTGTTTTGCATATCTTGATACAGGGTATGTGACAAAACTCTATGAAAAACTGAAAAACCAAGTATTTTTCCGCCTTCATTTTCATCCCTGAGAATCAGCATTCTAGCGGAAGGTTTTTTCACAAAATCATTAAATAAGGCAGTGTCTATGTTATAAGGGGCTGCCAAAATACTTGCCGCTTCCTCCAATAGCTTCTGTTCGAAATCCTCAACTACCTGTATATCCACTGAAATGGATTGTATCAGTGACTTATACTGCGGCTCACTTTTATAAAAGCCATTTTCGTAGATATATCTTTGGGCTAAGGGGTCAATCAGCATAGAGATATCTCGATTTTCATCTATGCTGCTTCTTATTTGTGTAGAGCTGATATCTTCATATTGAGGAGGAAGAGCAAGTCTGACTATATTGCCGTCAATGTTTTTCAGAGCTTCCTTCAATAATTCGTTTTCCTTCTCCATTGTGAAGCTGTCAGTAGCTGACAGGATATTTTTCCTCTCAAACACCACATGGGAAAAGGTATGTATCGAGTATGGGAGGCGTTCTAGCTTATAGCTGGAAGCATTTAGAATTACATCACTGCCCACAACTATATGAACTTCAGCATAGTCGAAATTAAACTTAAGCAATTTCAGATCTGTAGGATTTGCAATGTTTGTAGGATAGTCTTCAGGATATAGGTATATATCCAACTCATCGGCTATGCTCATGCTGATGATATTTTTCCGGATTAAATTTGGCAGGGTACGTTTGCTCCATGAAAACTCATCAACAGACAAATATACCTCAAAGCCAAGGTTTCTTATTGCCTTTGCGATCTCCTTATGACTTAAGGAGAAGGGGTCAAAGGTTCCGGGGAAAAAGGCAACCTTTTTTGGTTTCTCCAATATGATGGAGCCATGATAGAATATGTAGTCGCAAATAAATTTATATATTTCATTT
>MGOS01000035.1:47169-47988 GCA_001797185.1 Clostridiales bacterium GWB2_37_7 | reverse complement strand
CAATGCCTATCATTTTCTTTAGCCTATGTAGGTTTCCTTCCTCACTCTCTATGAAGTTATCATTGTAAGTATGATAGTTTGCAATAGCAACACCTATAGTTCTAAGCAACAGCGAATTCAGCTGAGTCCCTGATTGCTTAATTTTGTTTTCAAAATCCCTTAAGAACTCATCCAACTCAATGGGGCGCAGAAAAAGTATCAGCTGACCCAAAAAGCTTGGGATGTATTCCGCGAACTGATAGCCTTCTATTTCCAATGCACGCAGCAGCTCTATGGCTACATCATTGCGCTGTTCCAGTGAAAGATAAGGTATGATCGTGATTAAGGCTTCTCCTGCACGGTTTCTCACCTTGTCTGAGCTGCTGACCTTTAGTAGGTTGCAAAAGTGCATAGCGGTATAAAAGCCATGAACCTGAGGATTTTTTAACGTATAATCCAGTATAAGGTCTATCTGTGTCCTTTTAACTACCCAGTCAGTGGCTGATTTTAAATTACTGAGAAAAGTAGTGGAAACTGTCTTTAGATCCTCATTATATTTTGCTTCATAGTTTTCAATCAAGGGGTGGCAGCAGTGCAGTAATCGCATGAGCTTTAAGTTAATGAAGTTCTCTGTTTTGCTTGCTGAGGGCTGCGCCTGATCGATAAGCAGCCTATTTAATCTTGTAGTCAATGCATTTATGATATAAACGAGGGCAGGATGCTCCTGTTCCATGTATTTGCTAAGTATATAATGACTTACTTCCTTGGCAGCGAGCCTAAAGGTATAAATATTATGCTCCAGCATATCAAATAAGTGCCCTATGATAATATCGATGCAAT
>MGOS01000035.1:39910-47123 GCA_001797185.1 Clostridiales bacterium GWB2_37_7 | reverse complement strand
TACACAGAGGAAATTATCGAGTTGTTTTTGCTTGCAGGTTTTAAACAGAGATTTCATCATATAAATCAAGCTATAGGCAATCCAGTTTCTATGCATGGGTATAACCTTGTGATCTGGATTGATAAATAGCTCAAGGTATTTATCTAATATAGCGGCCCCTGAGGCTTCGGGAGCATCTAGCTGCGTATCTTGAGGAACCTCCTTGCGATACTCCTCATCGAAGGAAGCGATGAGATGGCCGATTAGCTCAGCGCATTGTCTGCGGATGTGATCCTCGGGATGTACCAGCAAGTCATAAAGAAATCTTATTGTAATTAGCTTTTGCTTGGGTGTTAAATAGGTTGAGTACTCTTCAAATATACTGATATATTCTCTCAGGCGCTTCCAATCTGACTCACTTCTTGCAAGCTCCAAAATATCATTAAGAGAGGCTTCATCCCTTAGTTGATGCATGAGGTTGATATTGTGATTAATTGCCAAGTATTTTATACTTTGTATTATTTCATGTCCGTACATCAAGGAGTAATGCAGCTTGCCTGTGTAGAAGCGGCAGGAGGAAATATCTAAGCTGTGGTCAATTTCTGTTTTTACACCAAGACTAATCATATAATCCTCAAAGTCCTTTAGCTTTGCATAAACCCTTTTGTAGCGTTTTTCCTTCTTTGCATCCACATTGTCCAGTTTTTCCAGTATGACTGCAAAGGACTTATGTAAATCAAATATATGCATTTCAGAGCCTTTGTTTTTTACCCTGAAATCAGCATAAATAAGTATCAAGGATTCAAGGGGTAAATTCTCCAGCTCTAAGTCCCACGTAGAATGATTTGTGGCTATATGCCCTATATATGTAATATTGTGATTTTTGAACCATTGATCTGTATAATAGTAGTGTAGATATGGCACACGCTTTACTTCGTTGGATTTACAGCCGTATTTGCCTATGTCATGTCCTAAGGCAGACCCGATGACTCTTCCCATGTCTACGGGAAGACCTGCAACTTTTAGCTGCCTTCCTATATATGCAGCCAGATAGCTGACGCCGCAAATATGATCCAATGTATTATAGCCCATAAGCTCCTGGCTAATTTTCATCATTTCATAAACATATTCGTTGTGAAAGGCTTTAACAAAGGTCTTATATTCGTTAGGGTTCTCCAGCTCTTTTTTCTCATCATCGGTCAAAAAGCCAACTGGATATTTGCTTTGCCAGGTGTTATCATCAGATAGCTTTTGAAAAAGAGAAAGTATCCTCAATATATTAAGGTAGATAATACATGAAAGCTCCAAATTTTCTTGCAGTTCAATATTAATAGCATGAGGAAAGGACTTGTTTAAAGTGTATTGATAGATATATGTAAGCCAGTCTTTAGGGGGGGGTACTTGTGACAGCTCCTCCAACAGAGGAACGCAAAGCTCCAAGGCTGCTTTGCAGCTGTAGTTTTTGTTCATAACCATAAAGCTGATGCTGTCCTTGAATCGCTGGCTTTCTATATAGTTTCTTATTGTTTGTTTCACTTGAGGAGCATCTTCCATACCCTCAAAGCTTAGAAGCGTATATAGTATATTGTTGTGAATTTCGACGCTGCGAAGAGTTTCCATAGCTACCTCCTACAAATTCAATGTCTATGTAAATTTTGGTTAATTTATTATATTACTTTTTGGTTTTTTTTTCAAACTATAAGTAAGCTCAAGCCCTTTGTAGTATAATAATATATATGTTTCGCACTAAACATTTTACATTGATTTCAAATAGTGCGAAACATTTTCCGCAATATATATGTCGTGAAAAGTACATATTTGATAATACGAAATCAGACGCTTCAACTGATTTTGTAATGATAAATCTTTTTCACGACATATATATTCAACGAAAAATAAAATCACTGCATATTAATTATTTACATAAACGGAGGTCAGTATGAGCAAAAGACAAAGATTGGATAAAATACTGTCAAATTTGGGCTTTGGTACTAGAAAAGAAGTAAAAGATTTAATAAAATCCGGTGCGATTGAAATAGATGGCGTGATAGCAAAAGATGTCGGGCTGCAAGTTGACCCCTTAGGGCAGAATATAAAGGTAAACAATAAGGAACTGGTTTATAGAGAGGTTATTTATATAATGATGAATAAGCCTCAAGGTGTTGTATCTGCAACGGAGGATAAACGAGATACTACCGTAGTGGATCTGCTTGAGGATAGTTTGCAAGCCTTTCAACCGGCGCCGGTAGGGAGATTGGACAAGGATACAGAAGGACTTTTGCTGATAACCAATGATGGTCAACTGGCACATAAGCTGCTTTCACCTAAGAAGCATGTACCGAAAACTTATTTTGCCCATATAGAGGGTAGGGTGGGAGAGCTGGATATCAGAGCTTTTGAGCAGGGCATAACCCTAGATGACGGCTATACGACTTTACCTGCACAGCTGAAGGTGTTGACACAAGGGGAAATATCTCAGGTTGAGATTATAATATACGAGGGAAAGTTTCATCAGATAAAGAGAATGTTTCAAGCCGTAGACAAAAAAGTAGTTTATTTGAAACGGATTGCCATGGGGAGGCTGCAGCTGGACGAAAGCTTAGACATCGGCAAATATAGAGAGCTTCGTGAAGATGAATTGAGCCTGCTGCAGGATAACGATGGAATGTCAAATTAAGCTTAATGTTCTTGGGTGATGGGTTTTATTGCTACTAAATGTGTATTACTCTTGAAATGTTATAGTGATAAAATATATAATAATATAAATGCAATACACACAAAACGACAAATTGTGACTAATTTATATATACATCTGAAAAAATAAGGGGTGCTGACAAATGCCAATGGAAATATACAGCGAAAGCAATGAGCCTGTGGTTAATATATTTCATTCTCCTGTAATTGAGCTTATATGCGCTTTACATCTACTGACGGATGCCGCTCACCATCAGTTTGAGTTAAAGTGGGCGGAGGAAATGCTGGAAGCTTTTGATGATGATGAAAAGAAAGCTTTGGATATTATTAAAATCTTCCCGGCGAATGGCATCGAGCTGTTGAACTTTGTCCTAGATAGTGGAGAGCTGTTAGATATAGAAGCCTTTTTGAAGCATATTGAAAATAGTGATATCATAGATTTCTTTTTCTATATATTAAATGAACAAATCGAGAAGTCAAAAATTAGCAAAGCCTTTGTTGAAGTTAAAGAGCGCTACAAAATACAAGAAAAAATCAAATGGCTGGTAGAAGATGAACAACTGATGGATTTCTTTCAAGAATATGAAGATGTCAAACTTAAAACTGTGCAAATACTTAGAACCATAGAATCAAGAGGCTTTGCAGAAAAGCTAATAGAATCTCAAGGACGAATAAACGAAGGTATTGAGTACATTAAAAACTACCTAGGCAAAGATACGATAGACAGCATACTAGAGAAGGTGTCAGGGAGACCTCGCAAATTTTTTACAGGCTTTAGGGAGTACAATATCATACCATCCTATTTTGTTTCACCAAGATTTGTTAGAGTTTTTTCGGGGGATAAGCTGTATGTGGTTTTTGACTGCAGAGTCACAAGGGACAAAACGCAGGCAATGCTGAATGAGCTTTCTACTATACTAAAGGTAATAGATGACAAAAGCAGGTTGGAAATGTTAAAAATACTTGTAAACGGTAAGAGCTATGGAAAAGCCATCGCAGATGTAGTAGGAATATCAACTCCTACAGTTTCACATCATCTGGATATATTGAAACAAGCAGGCTTTGTAAAGGAAGAAAAAATAAGAAATATCAAATACTTCTATGCAGACAAGGAAAAGCTTAAAAGGGTAATAGAAGATTTAAGCAAATATTTCTTCAGTGCTGAGTAGACAAAAAGGTTTGCCTTATGGCAAATCTTTTTTTATAAAAATAGCTTAAGAAATGACATATTAAATCAATATCCTATTAGATAAAAAAGGATAATTGAAGCTAATGTTGTATATTAATATTATGTTAGATAAATCGTACTAAAGTTTTAACATTAGAATTGCGGAAAATGTTTCATAAAAATCAAATTAGATTTTGCAGAGGTGTTTTTTAATGGAAATTAGGAAAATGACAGAAGTTCGTGAGCAGCAGATGCTGTCTGAATATGCAGCCTTAAGCAAAAACACTAGGGGTAGACGATTAGAAACAGAAAAATGTGATATTAGAACTGATTATCAAAGAGATAGAGATCGTATTATACACTCAAAAGCTTTTAGAAGATTAAAGCATAAAACACAGGTTTTTATATCACCGGAAGGGGATCATTATAGAACGAGGCTTACCCATACTTTAGAAGTATCACAAATTGCAAGAACCATTGCAAGAGCCTTGAGATTAAATGAAGATCTTACGGAAGCCATCGCATTAGGTCATGATTTGGGCCATACACCCTTTGGACATGCGGGGGAGGAGGTACTCAATAAGATTCATCCTTTGGGCTTTAGACATAATGAGCAAAGCTTGCGAGTTGTTGACCTGCTGGAGGGTGGTAAGGGACTGAACCTAACCTATGAGGTTCGAGATGGAATTCTTAACCACAGCGGTGATGGAGTACCTGAGACAATGGAGGGCAAAATAGTAAAGTTTTCTGATAGAATTGCTTATATCAATCATGATATAGATGATGCCTTGAGAGCTGGAGTTATTGACATAGAATCTATACCTGCAGAGTGCTTAGCGCTTTTGGGGACAAGTCATAAGAAGCGTATCAATACCATGATTGTGGATATTATTAAGGAAAGTACTGATATAAATGACATTAGAATGAGCAAGGATATAAAGTATGCAACGGATAAGCTTAGAAGCTTCATGTTTGAAAATGTGTATATCGGTTCTAAAGCAAAGCTAGAAGAGAAAAAAGCTCAAAACATTGTAAGAGAGCTGTATTATTATTTTTTAGAAAATCCAGACCAGATTCCTCATTACAACAGCATAATAAAAAATCAAGAAGAAATCGAGAGGCTGGCATGTGATTATATAGCCGGTATGACTGACAGATATGCACTAAGCACTTTTTTGAACGTTTTTGTGCCACTGGCTTGGGAAGTATAAAAAAATAGTTAATTTTAGAAGGATAATTGTTTCGCATGTCGAATTTACTTTAATTCGACTGTCAAAATAATAAATATTATGCGAAATAATGTAGTAGGTAATATGAAGATTTTTGTTGATGCAGATGCTTGTCCTGTTAAGCAAGAGGTAATTGACCTCGCAACCAAATACCAGCTTATAGCAGTATTTATTTTTAGTTTAAGTCACTGTGGAAATCTTAAGCTGAGTAAGGAAAATAAAAATGTGGAGCTTGTTATGGTAGATAATGTATCACAGGCTGCTGACATGGCAATAATTAATAAAGTAAATTCTAATGATGTGGTAGTTACTGGAGATTTTGGATTGGCATCTATTATACTTGCTAAAAAAGCAGCTGCCATATCGCACAGCGGAAACTTATATGAGGAAGGAAACATTGACAAACTATTGTTTGAAAGACACCTTTCTTCTGTTATAAGAAAAAGCGGAGGACGTGTTAAAGGTCCCACAAAGAGAGAGAAACAAGAAAATGAAAAATTTAGAAATGTCCTAGAAAGTGTTATTTTAAAAAAAATGAAGGATATTTAGAAATTTTGGAGAATAATATTATGCACTATTCTCTAAGTCAAACAAAATGACAATAAATAAAAAGGTGGAATAAAAATGTTTTTCTCAGAACAATTGATTTCTGAGATAATAGAAAAAAACGATATTGTGGATGTGATATCAGATTATATGAGCTTAAAGAAAAGCGGTACGAACTATAAATGTCTATGCCCTTTTCACTCTGAAAATTCACCTTCCTTTAGCGTTTCTTCTACCAAGCAGATTTTTAACTGCTTTGGTTGCGGAGTTGGAGGCAATGTCATTTCCTTTGTTCAAAAGATGGAGAGACTTGAGTTTATAGAAGCTCTCAAATTTCTGGCGGATAGAGCCGGTATAGAGGTAAGTGACACCAATAACGAGCAACAGCTCAAAAAATTAAGTTTATACAAAGCACTATACAAAATAAATCAAGAAACCGCGCGTTTCTTTTATAGCAATTTAAATAAGTCTAAAGCTCCTATGGATTATCTAAAAGGCAGAGGATTGAACGACACCACTATAAAATCCTTTGGATTAGGATATTCTCTAAATGCATGGAGCAGCTTGCAAAACCACTTAAGCCAAAAAGGCTTTAGTAAAGAGCTTATGCAAAAGGCTGGACTTATTGCGAATAGTGATAAAAGCAGTGGTTACTATGATAAATTTAGAAATAGAGTCATGTTCCCTATCATTGATTTAAAGGGTAATGTAATAGCATTTGGGGGCAGGGTTATGGATGATTCTAAACCCAAGTATTTGAACTCCCCTGAGACACCCGTATTCAATAAAGGGGAAAATATATATGGCCTCAATTTTGTTAAAAAGCAGCAAAATATTGAGAATATAATAATTGTAGAAGGCTATATGGATGTAATTGCATTGCACCAGTATGGCATTACAAATGCTGTAGCTTCACTGGGAACTGCCTTTACAGAAAGTCAAGCCAAGCTACTTAAGAGATTCTCAAATGAAATTATTATTGCTTATGATGCCGATATTGCTGGTCAATCTGCTACACTAAAGGGTCTGGCTATTCTTGAAAAAGAGGGGTGCACTGTGAAGGTGCTTACAATACCCTCCGGAAAGGATCCGGACGAGTATGTCCGTAAAGAAGGAATGGATGCCTTTAGAGCCAGGATTAAAAACAGTGTATCCCTCATTGAATACAAGATAGATGATGTGAAAAAAGGTTTGGATATAGATAATATTCAGGACAGAATTAAATTTACAAAAGAATTTTCCATGATTTTAAAGGATTTAGAAAGCAGCGTAGAAGTTGACGCTTATATAAAGAAATATTCCAATATAATGCGTGTGAATGAAGCTGCAATTTATTCCGAGTTGAACAGGCTGAAAGAAAAGCATAAAAATGGAAATAATAAACATAATATAGTAAATAGTAAGAAAGTAGAACAAAAGCCTAAAAATGGAGAATTAATTGCAGAAATATACCTTTTGAACATCTGTATGTATGACGTTAACAAAGCAAAAAATATATTTAACATATTAAATCCCGAAAGCTTTAGACATCCAATTAATAAAGAAATTGCAAACATAATTGGTGAAAAGCTGAAGGAAGGAAAAAGCCTTAATGCAG
>MGOS01000035.1:33991-39902 GCA_001797185.1 Clostridiales bacterium GWB2_37_7 | reverse complement strand
ATCAGTAAGCTTAGTGATGTAGAAAAACAAAACAAAGCAGCAAAGCTGCTGAGCTATGAGTTGCCTGACAAAGAATTAGATGTATTAATTCAATCTAGTATAGATATTATTAATAAATCCAAAGAAGAAAGAAAAATATTAGAATTAACATCTAGAATGAATGAGCTTTTTCAGACAGGAGAGAAAGATAAAGCAAATGAAATTTTTAATGAGATTAAAGAACTGCAAAGGATTAGAAAGTGATATCCGGGAAGGGAGGGGACATAATGTCTAACGAAGAGTTAAAAATGTCTTATATAAAGGAACTTGTTGAAAAAGGCAAAAAAAGTGGTGTATTAACATACAAGGAAATAATAGACACTTTTGAAGAAGTAGACATGGACCCGGACCAAATTGATAAGATTTATGAATATTTAGAAACAAAAGGCATAGATGTTATTGGAGCAGTTGATGCTGACATTGACATTCCATCCATCGAAGATGAAGAAATAGAAGAAGTAGAGTTGGATATTACTGTGCCGGAGGGCATCAGCATTGATGACCCGGTTAGGATGTATCTTAAGGAAATTGGCAAGGTACCATTGTTAAGCTCTGAAGAAGAAATCAATCTGGCAAAAAGAATTGACAGTGGGGACCCGGAAGCAAAGAAGAAGCTTACGGAAGCGAACTTAAGATTGGTTGTAAGTATAGCCAAAAGATATGTCGGCAGAGGTATGCTATTCTTGGACCTTATACAAGAAGGTAATCTAGGTCTTATTAAGGCGGTAGAAAAGTTTGAATATACGAAGGGCTTTAAGTTTAGTACTTATGCTACTTGGTGGATCAGGCAAGCAATTACAAGAGCTATCGCAGATCAAGCAAGAACAATTAGAATACCGGTTCATATGGTTGAAACCATAAATAAATTGATAAGAGTATCCAGGCAATTGCTTCAAGAGCTTGGAAGAGATCCGTTGCCTGAGGAAGTAGCAGAGGAAATGGGAATGTCAGTGGAGAAGGTTAGAGAAATAATGAAGATTGCTCAAGAGCCTGTATCCCTTGAGACTCCTATCGGTGAAGAGGAAGACAGTCATTTGGGAGATTTTATTCCTGATGATGATGCTCCAGCGCCTGCCGAATCAGCAGCCTTTACTATGCTTAAGGAACAGTTATTTGAAGTACTGGATACACTTACGCCAAGAGAAGAAAAGGTTTTACGTTTAAGATTTGGGCTTGATGATGGCAGAGCAAGAACCTTGGAGGAAGTAGGCAAGGAGTTCAATGTAACCAGAGAGCGTATTAGACAAATAGAAGCCAAGGCACTAAGAAAACTTAGGCATCCAAGCCGCAGCAAGAAACTGAAAGACTTTTTGGAATAGCATTAAGTAAACTAAAGGATTAGATAGCATTATTAAGTTAAAGCAATTTAATTGTAAATAATAAATAAAATTCCTGTTGACTTTTAAATCAAAACTTTGTAAAATAATATTTGTCAGTTGTGACGTTCCTCAATAGCTCAGTCGGTAGAGCATGCGGCTGTTAACCGCAGGGTCGTAGGTTCAAGTCCTACTTGAGGAGCCATTTGGGCCTTTAGCTCAGTTGGTTAGAGCAACCGGCTCATAACCGGTTGGTCCGGGGTTCGAGTCCCTGAAGGCCCACCATTTGTAAAAAGTAACCTGATACTAGTGAGTTAAGTAGTGACTTAACACATGCTGTATCAGGTTTTTTTCTGTGATTTTATAGGAAATTATACTTTCCTATAAAATGGGAGATGCAAAGGGGGAAATCCCCATGCTGTACAAGGAGGGTGCTCAGGATACTTGTCGTCGAAGGGAATCATAGGGTTCCCTAGCGAAAATAGTGAGGCGTGAGACGTATATTTTATCCTTCACTATGAAGCATCTTTTCTTTTTCTTCATCGGTTAGAGTATTATTGATATGTTCCATAGTTTCCAACTGGTTTGACAGCCTCTCAGCTTCCTCTTCCCATTCTAGAGTGGTGCCACCCCATTTGAATTTTTGTATAACATTTGGATCTATGACTATTTTTTTACTCATAAAATCACCTTTCATAAAATTGATTTAAAAACAAAAACTAATCTATATAAATCGCACTAAAGTTTTAACATTGATAAAATAAGTACTTTGTGCGATTTATAAACAGCGGATAACATTTCGTGCTATTTTAGTGGATGTAAATTGTTTAGCACGAAATATATAGATAATATATTTTGTGCATTATATTAAAAAATAATTGAAAAGTATTGTATAATATATTTAAAAAACTATAAAGGGTGATTCATTTGAAGCTTACTCCAAGATTACAAGCTATAGCCGACGGTATAAATAACTGTGAGGTCCTTGTGGATGTGGGAACGGACCATGCTAATCTTCCCATTTATCTGATTCTGAAGGGAAAAGCTGCTAAAGCAATAGCTTCTGATATAAATAAAGGTCCAATTGAAATTGCACGAAAAAGAATAAAGCAATATAAGCTGGAAAGCAAAATAGAAGCGAGACAGGGCAGCGGATTAACTGTGTTAAAACCACAAGAGGCAGATACCATCGTAATTGCCGGAATGGGTGGCATGTTGATATCAGAAATAATTGAACAGAGCAAAGAGGTTGCAGAAGCAGCAAAGGTCTTGATCATGCAGCCGATGTTAGACTCGGGGAAGCTGAGACGATACTTAATGGAAAATGGATATGATATTTTTGAAGAAGAATTGGCCAAGGAAGGCAAAAAAATCTATGAAATCATATGGGCAAAGTTTACAGGAGAGAAACAAGTGATATCAAGCTTAATGGATATTGGTCATAAAATTCTGGAAAAGAAACATCCTTTGGCATTGGAACTCATAGACAAAAAAGTTACAGAATTGCAAAATATAATTCAAAAACTTGGTGAACCTGAGACGGAAATGGGTCAAAGAAGAATGCAGGAATGCAAAGAGCTTCTGAATTACTATAATGAGGTGAAGCAATGGGTACTATAAAATGTCAAACCATAGCAAATATGATAGAAGAGTTGGCACCAAAAAGGCTTGCTGAAGCTTGGGACAACGTGGGACTTTTGGTGGGAGACGGCAGCAGCAAAATCCAAAAGATTCTAGTATGTCTGGATGCGACAGAATGGGTCATAGAAGAAGCAATTGAGCAAGGTGCTGATATGATTGTATGCCACCACCCAATCATATTTGGCGGCATAAAGAGAATTACAGCAGACACTGTATTAGGAAGGAAGCTTATTAGACTGATTTCTAAGAGCATATCCGTATATTGTGCACATACAAACTATGATATCGCAAAGGAAGGCTTAAATGACATCTTTGCAAAGCGATTGGGCTTTAACAGCTTTAGTCTCATAGAGCCGACACAAACGGAGAAGCTATACAAAATAATTGTATACATACCACAGGGACATGAGGATAAAATATTCAATGCCTTAATGAAGGCAGGAGCAGGGCATATAGGAAACTATAGCAGCTGCAGCTTCAGAA
This sequence comes from Clostridiales bacterium GWB2_37_7, assembly GCA_001797185.1. Lineage (GTDB taxonomy): Bacteria > Bacillota > Clostridia > Lutisporales > Lutisporaceae > GWB2-37-7. Next base: position 36,423 of record MGOS01000035.1, on the reverse strand, counting down.
CTGAGGGCATGGGAACATTTTTACCACAGGAGGGAACACAGCCCTTTATAGGGCAGGTAGGGAAGCTGGAGATGGTACACGAGACCAAGCTGGGTACAATCGTGCCACAAAGTCTTTTGAACAAAACAATTAAAGCTTTGATTAAAGCGCACCCCTATGAAGAGCCTGCTTATGATATCATGCCACTTGAAAATAAAGGTGATTCATTGGGCTTAGGAAGAATAGGGGAACTGGAGCAAGAAACAACCTTAGCAATCTATGCTGATCACGTCAAAACAGCTTTGAACATAGATAAAGTTAGAATTGCCGGTAATCCAAATCAAAAAATAAAAAAAGTTGCTATGCTTAACGGTGCCGGCAATAAATTTGTCAGTGCCGCTCGATTTGCAGGTGCGGATGTATTTGTGACAGGTGATATGCAATACCATGAAATGGCCGATGCGGTGGAAGCAGGAATAAGTATAATTGATGCCGGACATTTTGCAACAGAAGGTATAATGATTCCTGCAATGGCGGATTACTTGCGAAATAAGTGCTTGGAGCAAGGATATCTTGTTGAAATCCTTGAATCAAGAAGCAACAAGGATATAAGTGTAATTATTTAAAGCATGCACAAACTGCCAGAACATGAAACAATAATAGGTTGACTGGAATGGTGTTTGGCATTATAATTATATTTGCTTAAGAAATTGAGCGAACAAATTAAAATTGAATAATGAGTAAGCCGGATGATCGCGGGTGTTAGTGCATGCAGATGCTACGCATCGGAGTGCATAGCACGCGAGGAAAGTCCGGGCTCCATAGGGCAGGGTGCCGGGTAATACCCGGTGGAGGCAACTCCAAGGATAGTGCAACAGAGAGATACCGCTAACCTTCGTAAGAAGGCAGTAAGGGTGGAAAGGCGAGGTAAGAGCTCACCAGCGTTTGGGTAACTAAACGGCTATGTAAACCCCATCCGGAGCAAGACCAAATAGAGAAGAAGCTTCCTAGAGAAGCAGGGAACTGCCCGTTCCTCTTCCGGGTAAGGTCGCTTGAGCGTTACGGTAACGTCGCGCCTAGATAGATGATCATCCAAGACAGAACCCGGCTTATAGGCTTACTTATTAATATGTGTGTAACAGCAGTTATCCTGCTGTTTTTTTCATGTTTTGCTTTGTTTGATAATTATTATGGATTTTGCTAAAATGAAATATAATCTAAAGTTGAGGAAAACGACATGACAGGAAATAAGATTACGAGATATTTAATGTTTGCTATTGTTATATTTTCACCTACCTTTTATTTTGGAGCATATGCCGCAGGTGTGCTTGCTTTTTTTATTCTGATAAAAAATGATGTAAAGGCTATAGCGGACATCATGTTAAAACAAAAAGCCATTATACTTATGCTCATTGCGTTAGCATTATCTACTTTGTTTTCAAAGGTGCCAGGATACAGCTTGCTTATAGATTTAGTCATATTGCTGCATGTTATGGTATATATCGTAATCCTTAAGTGGGTAAACAAAGAAAACATTGAAGATATATTCAGGCTATTGAATGCTTTGGGAATAATGATTAGTATCTATGGCATATATCAATATTTGACTGGAGATTTGAACATAGATAAAAGCTGGACAGATGAAAATACCTTTGGGAATTTGATAAGAATATACTCTACCATGCGTAATCCAAATATGTTTGCGGCATATCTGACCTTCAATATTAGCTATGCTGTAGCATATTTTATAAAGAAAAAAGCCGATATTTATGTTGCAATCAATATTATGCTTTCTTCAATATCCTTGATCTTAACATATTCTAGAGGAGGTTTTTTTGCACTTGCAGGTGCGATGCTTTTCATTATTATTGTGAGCAGAGAGTTAAAAGTAGTTTATTACTTGATGATTATGGTTTTTTTATATTACAGCTATAATTTTATGCAAAGTACATATAGAAGTGATTTAAGCAAGCTCATTATAGACAGCAGCAGCATGTACCGGGTAGAAATATGGAAGGCATCTTGGAAATTGTTCGTGGAAAATATTTTATTTGGCAGCGGACCGGGCAGTGTCACAAAGCTTCTTTCTTACAGCTCTGATAAACTGAAGGGTGTTATCATGCATTCTCACAATATTCCTTTATATATACTGTCTGAAACAGGGATATTTGGTCTAGCAGCCTTTGCTGCGTTGCTTTCAACTGAAATAAAAAGGTTTATAAGGTTTTGGAAGAAACATAGGGATAGTGAATACTCATTTGTTGCATTGGGCTTTGCTGCGGCCATAACAGCAATGCTGGTGCACGGCATGGTGGACAGTGCACCATTGATACCCTCGAGAAGCTTGATATTTCTGATATACTTGGCGTTATTTCCTGCACTGCATTTCAATGTCTTTTATAACGAGGCAAAAGATGTCCCCCACTTCTATAAGTGACGGGTTCCGATTTTTG
>MGOS01000035.1:28602-33882 GCA_001797185.1 Clostridiales bacterium GWB2_37_7 | reverse complement strand
TAGTGTAAAGGTTCTGGTAACAATAAGTGCAGTTATATATACGACTAAGCCAGCTGCAAGAGATATTAAGAGCGAGGTACTTGAAGTATAGGAAAGAATCAAATATCGATATACATATTTTAACGTAAACAGCAAGAAAACAAAACTAATCAAAGGCTTAATGAGAAGCCTTAATAGGTTGAATTTCAGCTGTTTTATTTTTTTTAGGTCATATGCATTTTTGAGTACAATCAATATTGTACTCAAATTAAAGCCTATGATATAACCATAGATATTTATTTTTGGCATTGGAATCAATATGTATGAGCTCATGACTAAAATGATTACGTTAATTATGGAATAGCCCAATACCTTGCTTTGCATGCCCAAACCATTTGAAATTGCAAACAAAGTAAATTGCAAATACTGAAAGGTGCAGCCCAAGGACAGCCAAAACACTAAATTGCCAGCATGAGGGCTCTTGAATAGCAACTCAGCCAATTGCTGTGGGAAGGTGGAAAACAAAGCTGTAGAACCAAGTCCAAGCGCTGCTGCTATTTTAATCGAATTTTGACATTGTCTGTTTAATACGACCCAATTCTTTGCAGTATAAGCTGCCGCAATTGCAGGAACTAAGGTTATGGAAAGCGAGACAATGATAATAAAGGGGAAAAAAAGTAAGGGCATTGCCATACCTGTCAACTCTCCATATAGGGATAAGGCATTTTGTTTATTAAAGCCTGCTAATATAAGCTGTGAAGGTACAATAACAGCACACAGCATCTCCATAATAGTCACCAAAGCTCCGCTAACTGAGAGTGGTATAGCATTGGTAAGTATCCTATTTACGATGCTTAAGGAGGAATCTGTGGGGGTGGAGGGGGTGGTTTTATGTCTCTTCTTAATATATATGGTCAAAAGCAACAGCATACTGACCAATTCTCCAGCTGCCATTGCAAGCATTGCACCGGCAGAAACATAGGCAATGCCATAAGGCAGCATTAGCTTTACTGCAAGTATCAAGCCTGTCAAACGAATAAGCTTTTCTGCCACATCAATTGCAGCGGGAGGGTTTATGTCCTGAAGTCCAAAGAAGTAGCCTCTAATGATAGCAGAAATAGATATGAACACGATTGCTGGTGTAAATATAATGATTGAATATAAAGTTCTCATATCCTTTAATATGTACTGTGCAACAAAGCCTGCATTGAAGGACAGCAGGGTAGCTATAAGTACGCTCCAAGTACCTAATAAGGTGCAGCATATTTTGACTATTTTGTGCATGTTTCTAAAGTTCGATTTAGCTTGCTGCTCGGCAATCAGCTTGGAGATCGCAGTGGTTACACCTCCTGAAACTAAGGTGATGAACAAGGTATAGAGGGGGAGGACCAGTTGAAAGACTCCCACACCCTCAGCGCCGATGGAGCGGGATAAAAGTATTCTAAAGGCAAAAGCCAGTACTCCTGTAATAAGATTTGTCAACGTTAGTATAAATGCACCTTGTATGTAATTGAGCTTTTTCAATTTTGACCACTCCTTAAATAATACTGAAGAAATGATTGCGAATATTATTGCATGTACTAAGGTAAACAGTCGCAGCCTTAATATATAATATTTAAGCAGTAGTGGAATTATTAATATAAATAGAAAAAGAGCGTGTCAGCTATGCATACACGCTCTACTCAATGGGGGTCTAGGGTAGTTTATCCTTGGTGCTATTTATTTTTAACTTCGATAACTTCTCCGTTTTCTATTTTGATAACGATGATGGAGTTTAATGGGATGCTTTGTATCGTTGCACTTTCGCTGTTGTAAATAACTGAAGTTTCAGAAGTTATTTCGTAAGCATTTATAACAGTTCCTACTTTTACACTAATGTAGGTTTTATTCTGGCTATTGAAGGTTGTAACCAGTATTCCCTCAATTGTTTGAAGGTCACGCTGTACTGCCAGCTTTGTAATGACTCCGTTTGTTTTTGTTATAACAGCTGTCATGCCCTTTGCTAAGTCTGAAAGTGAAACAGCTTGATTGTTTAGGGTTATTTGAGCGTCCTCTGGTATAGTATAAGCTTTAAATGAATTATCGGCTCCTAATAATCTTACAATATCATTTGCTGAATCTACTGAATCAATTTTTCCATTGATGGTTTCAACTAAATTTGTAGCAGCAAGCTTTGTGATTATACCATTTGTGCGAGTTAGAACAACTGCCATATTCTCATCTAAGGCTGATATTGAAGATGTTTTATTGTTAATCGTAATGGCAACGTTTGTAGGAATATGATACGTTCTTTTTATGTTATTTGCTTCTAATAATGTTATATTTCTATCTGTTGTGTCAATTGCATCTATCTTGCCTTGAATGGTTTCAATGATCTGTACTTCACTTTGTGCTGCCAGCTTGGTTATGACTCCATTTACTCTGGTGATAGCTGCAGGCATGTTTTTAGCAAGTGATGACAACCTTACAGTTTTGTTATCTAGTGTTATTACAACATTAGATGGTATCAGATAGGTTCTAACAACACCATCCTTCTCTAGAAGCTTTATTTTTCTATCTGCTGCATCGACATAATCGATTGTACCGTTTATGATATTTACTTCTTCAATGGACTTAAGAGTTGTTTGTGCCAATACAGAGTCTGATTCATTTATGAACCTCACTTTTTGTATGCCATTGAAATAGTCAAGCTTTACTACATCATAAGGATATGTGATCGCTTGTGTTGTAGCGGAATCCCCTGGGTTTTCTATTTCTACGACAACCTTTAGGTTGTATTTGTTTGTTTCAATTGTTTCCTTGTATACTTCATCAATGTTTATAGTATATCCACCGGTTAACTTCTTGCCTCTGGCAGCGATTAGGTATATGCTGTCATCAAATTTATATGCTGTATAGCTTTGTGTAAGCTTTTGTGTATCAACTATATCCTGAAGCTCTTCCGGTAGGTTTTTGTATTCTACATTGCGCATGGAAAGCTTTTGACCTGTCGAAGCTGTAGCTTCATTAATAAACTCTATAAAAATGATTTTCCTTTGGCTGTCTAGTATCACTTTAATTTTATCTCCGGATTCTAAGGAAGAAATCTTATAATACTTGGAATCCTTATAAACTGGAGCATATGGATTTACGTCATATACAGTTGTTTTATTGTTTACAAGTAAAGTAAGCTCTTCATCGTCCTCGTCATAATTTACAAAAGTTCCTTCAAATGTAACAGAAGGTTTGTTTGGTTCTTCAGATTCTGTAATGCTTTCTGCTCTGTCAAGTATAACGGCTACTTCTGCTCTTGTAATAGGTTTGTTAGGTTGAAATTCGCTGTTAGTGCCCTTCATAATTTCCAATTCTGTCATAACATAAACGTAACCTACTGAACTTTGTGGTATTGAGGTTGCATCCTTAAAGCTCAGTTTTTCATCCATATGGTCAAGGGCGTCTTCTCTCATCCCTAAGGCACGAACTACATATTTTGCTACTTCATGGCGTTTTGCAGGTGCTTTAGGGTTAAACTTACCGTCTTCTTCAGGGATTATGATTCCTTTTTCCAGTGCCAATTGCAGATAACCATAGCTCCATGGATCACTTAAACCCTTGAAATATGCAGGCTGGGTTTTAATTGCCTCTGCTTGCTTTTGATAACCTGTAAGCTTTAAGACCATAGCTATTGCCTCAGCATGCGTTACATTGTTTTTAGGTTTAAAATAACCATTGCCAATACCGTTGAGTATACCCATGGCTCCCATTTTTTCAATGGCTTTTTCTGCCCAATCAAATTCATTTGAGTCAAAGAATTTTTTAAGTGCCTTCTCTACCTTGTCATTTTTTTCTTTTTTGTCTAGCCACATATTGCTAGCTTGACTTTTAATATTGCCTGCATTCTGTTTTTCATTGGCAAACACTGGAGTAATTGCCAATTAAATCACCAAAATAAATGCTAAACATAGTGCCGTGATTTTTTTGTACATTATTTTCTACCTCCTGAATTGTTTTCCTTATATTCTTTCGTTGGTATTTCTAAATTTAGGGAGTAATTTTTAAAAATGTAAATATTTCCAATTCAGTGCAATTATAAAATTGCACTGAATTGTTGACAATATGGATGGGGTATGTTAAAGTATTTAAGAAATAGACCTTTAATATAGTCCTGAGAGGCTAGCAAGGTATCATATTTAGGCAAGCTGCAGATTGTTGCAGTTTGATTGCGCGTAGATATATTACCTTCTAGCTCTCGAGTTGGAAGGCTTTTTATTGTGTAAAATAAAAACCTTAATATAACTGCCTGTGCCAGCGATTCAAATTACATAGAATAGGGCACATGGGCTTCAAATGCTGCAAGAGCAGCATTTGTAATGACCTTTAAGATAGTCCGGAGAGACTAAGAAGGAGGAGTAGTAATGAGTTTAAAAGGAAGACACTTGATTGATCCAAATGATTTCAGCTTAGACGAGCTGAAACAGGTATTTGACCTGGCAGAGAAAATGGTGGAAAACAGAGATGCTTATGGTAGTGTTTGCAAAGGCAAGATATTAGGTACATTGTTTTATGAGCCAAGCACTAGAACAAGATTAAGCTTTGAATCAGCTATGTTAAGATTGGGAGGTACTGTACTGGGTTTTTCTGATGCCAGCACCAGCTCAGTGTCCAAGGGGGAGAGCATCGCAGATACGATAAGAGTACTAGACACCTATGCAGATATCGTTGTAATGCGTCACCCTAAGGAAGGCGCTCCAATGGTTGCATCTGAATATTCCAAGGTCCCAGTTATAAATGGTGGAGATGGAGGACATCAGCATCCTACACAAACGCTGACGGATCTACTAACTATAAGAAGGCTGAATGGAAGTCTTAATAATCTAACCGTTGCTTTCTGCGGAGACTTGAAATTCGGTAGAACAGTACATTCTTTGGTCAGCACCTTAGCAAGATACAATTCTAACAAGTTTGTTTTTATCTCACCTAATGAGCTAAAATTCCCTGAACATTTAAAAGAAATATTATTGGAAAAGCATAATATAGAAATACTTGAAACAGAAAGCTTGGAAGAAGTCATCGACCAAGTAGATATTTTGTATATGACAAGAATTCAAAAGGAAAGATTCTTCAACGAAGCAGATTATATGCGCTTAAAGGATAGCTATATATTAACTAGAAGTAAGCTTCAGAATGCAAAGCCGGATATGCTGGTCATGCATCCGCTGCCAAGAGTAAATGAAATCGGCTACGATGTTGATGCGGATCGAAGAGCGGCATATTTCAAGCAAGCAGAGCTTGGAATATATGCAAGAATGGCCTTGATGGCAC
>MGOS01000035.1:25038-28555 GCA_001797185.1 Clostridiales bacterium GWB2_37_7 | reverse complement strand
CGGAATTGTAATTGATCATATCACAGCAGGCAAAGGCATGAAAATATTTGAGAAGCTTAAGCTGGCAGAAGCAGATTTTCCTGTAGTATTGCTAATCAATGTATACAGCAGCAAGCATGGTAAAAAGGACATCATTAAAATAGAAAATAAAATAGATCTGGATTTGACTATGCTTGGGCTAATAGATCCTAACTTGACAGTGAACATTATAGAAAATGATGAGATTGTCAACAAAATGCAAGTAAGCATTCCGAAGGAAGTACAAGGCATGTTCAAATGCAAAAATCCAAGATGCATCAGCAACTTTGATGAATATGCAACACCTAAGTTTGTACTGGCACACAAAAACGGCAAAATCAGATACCGCTGCAGCTACTGCGAAGAGCTGACTTCATATACAATTTAGGAGAAAAATATGGAACAGTATAAAAGAGAATTCATTGAGTTTATGGTGAAATGCAATGTTATAACCTTTGGAGATTTTGTTACCAAAAGCGGTAGAAAAACACCCTTCTTCATCAATACCGGAAACTTCAAAACCGGTGAACAGATGAGCAGATTGGGAGAGTTTTATGCCAAAGCGATCATGCAGCATTTTGGTAAGGAATTTGAAGTACTGTTTGGTCCGGCTTACAAGGGCATACCACTTAGCGTGACCGCGGCAATCGCACTCTACAATATATTTGGTATTGATGTGTCATACTGTTCAAACAGAAAAGAAATAAAGGACCACGGGGACAAAGGAATTCTCATGGGAGGCAAGCCTAAGGATAGGGATCGGGTCGTAATTATTGAGGATGTGACCACGGCGGGCACTTCAATACACGAGACGATGCCCATTCTGAAGGAGCAAGCCGCTGTAGATGTAATAGGTCTCATTATTTCTGTTGACAGAATGGAGAGGGGCATGAGTGAAAAAACAGCCTTTCAAGAGCTGCAGCAGCAGTATGGCTTAAAGACACATGCCATTGTAACGATGCATGAAGCAGTGGAGCATTTGCACAATAGAGAGCTTGAGGGCACGATATTAATCGATGATGAAATGAAGCAAAAAATAGAAGCGTATTATAAAATTTACGGAGCATAACAAAAAGCAGGGAAGTTTATTCCCTGCTTTTTTATTAAAATTCAAATTTATCCTTAAAGTACTCATTGAGCTCATCAATCTTAACTCTAACCTGCTGCATAGTATCTCTATCTCTAACAGTTACACTTTGATCTTCTAAGGATTCAAAGTCAAAGGTAATGCAGAAAGGAGTGCCAATTTCATCTTGTCTTCTGTAGCGCTTGCCTATGCTGCCGGCTTCGTCGTATTCACAATAGTAGTTCTTCAACAGGCTTTCATATAGCTTAAATGCATCATCGCCAAGCTTCTTTGACAATGGCAGTATTGCAATCTTAATTGGTGCCAAAGCAGGATGCAGACGAAGCACTGCTCTAACATCGCCTTCTGCAACTTCTTCCTCATCATAGGCATCACATAGGAATGCCAAAGCTACTCTATCACAGCCCAGAGATGGCTCAATGCAATAGGGCACATATTTCTCGTTTGTGGTTGGATCAAAATATGACAGATCATCCTTTGAGTGCTCCATGTGCTGTTTGAGGTCATAGTCTGTTCTGTCTGCGATACCCCAAAGTTCGCCCCAGCCAAAGGGGAATTTAAACTCTATATCGGTGGTTGCGTTGCTGTAGTGGGATAGTTCTTCCTTGGCATGGTCACGCATTTTGATGCTTTCTTCCTTTAAACCAAGTGACAACAGCCAGTTTTTGCAGAAGCTCTTCCAATAATCAAACCACTCAAGATCCTTACCCGGTTGGCAGAAGAACTCCAACTCCATTTGCTCGAATTCCCTAGTTCTAAAAGTGAAGTTGCCCGGTGTTATTTCGTTTCTAAAGGACTTGCCTATTTGTGCAATGCCAAAAGGCATTTTCTTTCTTGTGGTTCTTTGAACATTCTTAAAGTTTACAAATATACCTTGTGCTGTTTCCGGTCTCAAATAGATTTCTGCCTTTGAATCCTCAGTAACACCTTGGAAGGTCTTAAACATTAGATTGAACTTTCTAATGTCAGTGAAGTTTTCCTTTTCGCAGTTTGGGCAAGTGATGTTATTTGTCTTCATATAATCTAGAAGCTGCTCATTGCTCCAGCCTTCAACCTGTATGTGCTTGTCATGGGCTTCATTCCAGTCTTCAATCAGTTTGTCTGCTCTGTGTCTTGTCTTGCCCTCCTTACAGTCAATAAGGGGATCACTTAAGCCGCCTACATGACCAGATGCAACCCAAACCTGAGGATTCATAAGTATAGCACAGTCCACACCTACGTTGTAGGGGCTTTCTTGTACAAACTTTCTCCACCAAGCTTTTTTGACATTGTTCTTCAGCTCTACACCCAATGGGCCATAGTCCCAAGAGTTTGCAAGGCCCCCGTATATTTCAGAGCCCGGAAATACAAAGCCCCTGTTTTTACTTAATGCAACAATCTTTTCCATCGTTTTTTCTACTGTCATATTAACCCTCCTATAAACTTGGCAAAACTTAGTTTGCGTTTGTTTTTGCGGAATGCTGTGGGCAGCATCCCCTACGATGTCGTTGAAAAACATTTACGCAAAGTTAGAATTGCTGTGTTTTCATTAATTTCTTGTATATTAAAATTTAAAACTAAATTTTGAATTCAACTCTGAGCACCTTGCCTACAATCCTTATGTCTTTTTTGTCTGCAGCAAAGGTTTCAAAATCAGGGTTTTCTGCTATCAGAGCAACAAAAGCATCTGAAATGGACTTGTATCTTCTGATATATGTATTGTTCTTATAGTTGAACAGCACGATGTCCTTATCGCGTATTGAATCTGTCAAAAACACCAGAGCTAAATCACCTTTCATAATTCTGGCACCCTGCATGCTGTTGTCCGACACCATATAATATACAAATTCTTCCCCTGCCACATTGTTGCTTTTTCCCTGGAAAACAGGCTCAAACTTGTGATCGATGATATCTCCCTCAAATGGAACGCTTTTACCTGAAGTAATCTTACTCACTACAGGGATTTTTCTTACTGCTTTGCTTAGGGCATCGGATATAGTGTTGTTGTTACTCTGCTTAGTATCTGCTTGCTTTGCATTTATTACTCTTGCAGAATTTACAGGAGTAACTACTTTTGGTTCGGAATCTTCGTCAAAATAGTCGGAGAAGTAGGATGGTTCAATGGCATCAATGTTTACACCTAACCCCTTTGTGATAAGGTTGGTCAATTGGGTAGTAGGCACCTTTTTGCCATCTTCTATATCCAGCAGTGCAGCTTCAGAAATGCCGCATTTTTTAGCCAACTGCTTTGCAGACAAATTTTGCTTTATACGTATTTTCTTTATATTCGTACCAATTATACTCATGACATCCTCCAAAGCTACTGTGTAATGAAAATATTATAACAAATATGGTAATTAAAATACATATAAATAATAGGATTATGATTGTTTTTCTTTTGGAAGTTGAATATTTCTATTAATTGCTGTATAA
>MGOS01000035.1:24578-24963 GCA_001797185.1 Clostridiales bacterium GWB2_37_7 | reverse complement strand
AAGCAGCTATTGGGCTGCTGAGAGATGCAAGGAAAAAATCATAAAGTCAATCGAAAATTCACTTTGCTTTGGCGTATATTATGAGGACAAGCAAATAGGATTTGCTAGAATGATTACGGATTATTCCACACATGGATATCTTTGCGATGTGATTATTGATGAACAATACAGGGGAATGGGAATTGGTAAGGCACTAATGACTTATATAATGGAATATCCTGCACTGCAGGATGTTAGAACGATGTGTCTCATGACCAATGATGCACATAAGCTATATGAAAATTATGGCTTTGCCAATATGAAGGACCCGGGAAAGTTTATGATGAAGAGAAAGTAGACGAAGATATAGGAGAGCTTTTTTTGAACAATATTGTGATATTGAAAT
>MGOS01000035.1:21186-24551 GCA_001797185.1 Clostridiales bacterium GWB2_37_7 | reverse complement strand
TTGTATGATTAATTGTGTAAGGGGGGGGGCACCAGATGTTTACAGGCAAGAAAGTAAGACTTAGAGAACTTCATAAAGAAGATTTAGAAGTAATTAACAAGTTAGGCAATGAAGAAGAGGTCATAATAAACCTATCCACTAGATTACCTATTCCAAGACCTCTACAGGTTGAAGAGAAATGGCATGAAGAGTACATAAAAGAGTACAAGGATGACTTTATACAATTTGTAATAGAAAAACTGGATGGAACAATAATTGGAAAATGTGGAACAGGACATGTAGACTGGAAAAATGCATGTGTTACGATTTGGATATTCATAGGTAACCCAGAAAACAGAGGCAAGGGCTATGGCAGTGAGGCATTATCCTTGTTGGTTAATTTTATTTTTGAGGAAATGAATATGAATAGAGTACAGCTTTATGTTTTTGGGTTTAATGAAAGAGCTGTGTCAAGCTATAAGAAGGTAGGCTTTGTTGTAGAGGGTGTAAATAAGCAAGAGCTGTTTAGAAAAGGTAAATATAATGATGTCTATATTATGAGCATATTGAAAAGAGAGCATGATGCAGCTAAGGGGGCGATATAGATGCTATTTAGCGGACAATTGGTAAATTTGAGAGCCTTTAGGGATGAAGATATAAAGCCCAGCGTGGATTTTATGAATGATATGGAAATCATATTAAATCTTGATGATGATGCACCAATGCCTCAGAGCTATGAAACGCAAAAAGAGTGGTTTGAGGAAATGCGTAAAAATAAAAAGTCCTACAAAGACTTTTTCTGGGCAATCGAGACAAAGGATGCAAAATTTATAGGCGGTTGTGGTGTAAATCGCATGGATGGGAAAAACCGACTGGCGCAAGTCGGGATTTTTATCGGAAACCAAGATTATCTTGGAAAAGGCTATGGAACAGATGCTATGAAGGTTTTATTGGAGTTCTTGTTTGAAGAGTACAATGTGAATAAAGTTAAGCTTTTGGTCTTTGATTATAATAAGAGAGCTATAAAAAGCTATGAAAAATGCGGCTTCCAAACAGAAGCAATATATAGGGATTCTGTTTTTAGATATGGCAAATATCAGGATATGCGCTCAATGGCAATATTGAAGGAAGAATATTTTAATAGATAAGGAATGATGTTATGAGTGAGGAGCTACAGAGAGCTGAAGAGCAATATGAAGATATAAAACCACTTTCGACAAACAAAAATTTTCTGCTAATAATGACTTCAAGATTTGTTTCATTCTTAGGAGATAGTGTTCACTATTTTGCACTGAGCTGGTACATCATTAACGTAATAGGTCAAGGTAAAATATTGGGGCTGCTGCTGACATTATCAACATTGCCAGCTGTTTTTTTAGGACCCTTTGTTGGTGTTTTGGCTGACAGATTTGACCGAAGAAAGATTATGATGACTGTAGATGTTATACGAGGTGTACTAGCAATAACTCTTGGATATTTAGTGTATATTGATCAGGCTCCGATTTGGGTATTTTTTGTCGTTACTTTGCTATTATCAATAAGCAGTACGATGTATTTCCCGGCAAGCGGTGCTTTATTCCCAAGTCTGGTCAACGAAAAGCATCTTATCAAAGCCAATTCAGTGGCTAGCTTTTTGGGAACCTTTACAGGTATTCTTGGACCGACTATTGCAGGTCCGGTATATGGAGTTGTAGGACCCCAAGGCTTATTTTTATTGAATGGTTTAACTTTCTTCTTTGCTGCAATATGTGAATTTTTCTTGAAGCCTCCTGCAATGGAGCACACTGCAGCAGCAAAAGTCAATAATTATTTATCAAATCTTAAAGAAGGCTTGAAATTCGTTTATCACAAAAAGGCACTATTTGCCATGCTTTTGTTCGGAGGAACAGTTAACTTCTTTTTTTGGCCTATTCAAAATATAGTGCAGCCAGTCTTAGGCAGCAAAATATTGAGGTTTGACTCCACGACGTATGGCACTGTGATATCCTTTTTTTCATGGGGTATGTTGGCTGCAACCTTACTGATCCCATTGCTGCCTCCAATCAAGAAGAAATATAAATTTATGATTTGGAGCATGCTGATACAATCAATAGGTTTAATATTGCTTGCAGTTCCCATATTGCCATTTGTCAGACCTTATATGACGGATACAAAATTAGTGTTTTACACCTATAGCGGTATACTGCTAATCCGCGGCTTGGCTTTTGGATTTACTAATGTACCTATGCAGGTCGTGTATCAAACCTTGACTCCAAATGAATATAGAGGCAGAGTTTTTGCATTGCAAGGAGCTTTTTTTCAAGGTTTAATGCCGGTTTCTATGGGAGTTGCAGGCTTCTTTGTAGATATATTTCCGATATATGCTTTGTGCGTTTTCGCCGGTGTATTTATGGGATTGGCATGTATTTTTATGTTTGGAGTAAAAGCAACTAAGGATATATGATTAATATTATAAAAAAAGCACTCCCGAGAGAGTGCTTTTTTTATAATATTTTTAAGTGTCAATTATTTGCCTGACATTGTTCTTTCAGCTTGCTCAATAAGTCTCTTAACCATTTGTCCGCCTACTCTGCCTGCTTCTCTAGCTGTGATATCTCCATTGTAGCCTTGCTTTAGGTTAACGCCTACTTCTGAAGCTATTTCATATTTCATTCTGTCTAAAGCTGCTGTAGCTTGAGGTACAACCTTTTGATTTGTTCTTGCCATTTAATATCACCTCCTGTTATTATGTTTACCAATTTCATTTGTAATATTAGTGTTATTTATTGGATGCAATGTCAATGTCTTAGGGGTGTTTGAACCTTGACGATTACATACAACGCAAGGAATTTTTTTGGATTTCTTGGTTGCAGTTATATTGTCTGTCAAAAAATAATGAACTATTCTTATAAAAATTTTCTTATATATCCATATTCAGTTGTATACATAACGAATTGATGAAATGTGCTTTATATAAAGTAGTAAATCAATAAAATCAATAAAATCAATAAAAAATAAACGTACAGTGAAGTCTCATAAGAAATGGTAATAAAAACTGCAAAAACAGACTAAAATAAGCGAAAATGCGTATTTTATAAAAAATAAATATATGTTATAAATATATTAAGGTCAAAGAAAGTCAAAGTCAAAGGAGAATTAAAATGGATATAAATAGATTGACGCAAAAAGCTCAGCAAGCTGTGTATGATGCGCAGAATCTTGCAATTAAGCATAACCATCAAACCTTAGAGGGTGAGCACTTGCATTTGGCAATGATCGTGCAAAACGATGGACTTATTCCAAAGCTATTGGCAAAAATGAATGTGCCCTTCGATTTTTATTTTAAGGACTTGAACGATGAAATCGGCAAAATGCCCAAGATGTTTGGAGCAACTAGCTCCGTTTAT
>MGOS01000035.1:14858-21157 GCA_001797185.1 Clostridiales bacterium GWB2_37_7 | reverse complement strand
CAAGGCAGAGGATGAAGCTAAAAAGTTTAAGGACGAATATATTAGCTTAGAGCATCTATATCTGGCAATATTAGATGAAGGTAGTTCTGTTTCATCGAAAATTTTTAAGAAATATGGCATAACAAAAGATAAGTTTTTGAAAGAATTATCAGTGATTAGAAGCAATCAAAGAATAACGAACCAAAATCCCGAGGAAACCTATGAAGCCTTGAACAAGTTTGGCAGAGACCTGGTGGAGGATGCAAAGAAAGGCAAGCTGGATCCTGTAATTGGAAGAGATGCAGAGATCAGAAGAATCATTCGGATACTCTCCAGAAGAACCAAGAACAATCCTATATTAATAGGAGAGCCCGGTGTTGGTAAGACAGCTGTTATCGAGGGCTTGGCCCAAAGAATTATGAAGGGCGATGTGCCGGAAGGCTTAAAGAACAAAACCGTATTTTCCTTGGATATGGGGGCGCTGATTGCAGGTGCCAAGTATAGAGGAGAGTTTGAAGAAAGACTGAAGGCGGTATTGAAGGAAATAGAGAGCTCCAGTGGGAAAATAATACTTTTTATAGATGAAATACACAATATAGTAGGAGCCGGAAAGGCTGAAGGAGCTATGGATGCAGGCAATCTACTGAAGCCAATGCTGGCAAGGGGTGAACTACACTGTATAGGGGCTACTACCTTGGACGAGTACAGAAAATACATTGAAAAGGACGCTGCTCTGGAGAGAAGATTTCAACCTGTCATGGTTGATGCCCCGGATGTGGAGGATACAATTTCCATACTTAGGGGCCTTAAGGAGAAATTTGAAATTCACCACGGTGTTAGAATACAGGACAATGCGTTGATATCAGCGGCAGTGCTCTCTAATAGATACATCAGTGACAGGTTCCTGCCTGATAAAGCAATAGATCTGATTGATGAAGCGGCTGCTATGCTGCGTACTGAGATTGACAGCATGCCTAGCGAATTGGACGAGACAATGCGTAGAATGATGCAGTTGGAAATTGAAAGAGAAGCACTGAAAAAAGAGACAGATCTTCAATCGGCACAAAGATTAGGAGCAATTAATAAGGAGTTGGCTGATCTAAAGGCCGGCAGTGATTCCATGAAAGCGCAGTGGGAATTGGAAAAGGACAATATCAAAAATATCAGAGCAGTAAAAAAGCAAATCGAAGAAACGAAGCATGAAATAGAAAAAGCAGAAATGCAATATGACTTGAATAAGGTAGCAGAGCTTAAATATGGCAAGTTGATAGCCTTGGAGAAACAGTTGAACGATGAAAAGGCAAAGTTGGAGCAAAACAAAAGTATGGGTCAGCTGCTAAAGGAAGAGGTTACAGAAGAAGAAATCGCTGAGATTATTTCAAAGTGGACTGGGATACCTATAACAAAGCTAATCGAAAATGATAGAGAAAAGCTTTTGAGGCTGGACGAAATCCTTCACAACAGAGTGATAGGGCAAGATGAGGCAGTAACTGCTGTTGCGGATTCGGTCATCAGAGCAAGATCAGGACTAAAGGACCCAAAAAGACCTATAGGCTCTTTTATATTCCTAGGTCCTACCGGAGTAGGTAAAACGGAGCTGGCAAAGACTCTGGCGGAATCCTTATTTGACAGTGAGGACAATATCATAAGAATTGATATGTCTGAATATATGGAGAAGCATACTGTTGCCAGACTGATAGGAGCTCCTCCGGGATATATCGGCTATGAAGAGGGGGGACAGTTGACTGAGGCAGTGAGAAGACGACCTTATAGTGTCATACTGTTTGATGAAATAGAAAAAGCCCACCATGATGTGTTTAACATTTTCCTGCAAATATTGGACGATGGGCATTTAACAGACAGCCAAGGCAGGACTGTTGATTTTAAGAATACCGTCATTATAATGACCTCCAATATAGGCAGCATGTATCTTCTTGAGGGAATGGATGATAAAGGGGAGATTGATCCTAAAGCAGAAGCTGTGGTGAATGATGAACTTAGGAGACATTTCCGTCCTGAGTTCCTAAATAGGGTTGATGATATTGTATTCTTCAAGCCATTGAGAAAAGAAGAGGTAAAGAAGATAATCGATATACAGTTTGCAAAAATTGTAGAGAGATTAGAGGATAGAAGCATTAAGCTTACTTTGAGTGAAGCTGCCAAGGAACATATCATTGACAGTGCCTATGATCCTGTTTATGGTGCAAGACCGATTAAAAGGTACCTGCAGAAGAATATGGAGACTTTTATAGGAAGGGCACTTATCGCGGGAGATATCAAGGATGGAGATCGCATTGTAATCGATAGCGTGGAGGGCAAGCTGACATTTGCTAGGGAGTAGCAAAGCAATTCTAAGGCTGTTGATGAAGAGAAGTAAAATAAAAGCAATGTATACAGCGCAAAGTATACAGCTTGGTTGTACTTGACTGCTTGTGAGACTAAAAAGTCCTACCTGATTCAAAGAGGCATCCGTGCCTCTGAATCAGCGTCTGGCATCGTGCCAGACTTACGAACTTTTTAGTCTCCCTTTACAGAGTACAACACAAACTGTATAAGAATGCGCTTTAACACATCCCTTTTATTCTACTTCAGGTTTTTCTTTGCCCTGAGACCAAGTTATGCTGTTAGAAACTTGGTTTTTTTATCTTATTTATCATCTGTAATAGACAGTATAAAATTGGTTATGATATGAATCCCATGAAAAATTGCATCCTCATGGGCGTCAAAGCTTGTGGAGTGCAGTGGATGCTGCCCTTTCTGTTCATCGGCAATTCCAAGCCTGAAATGCACAGAGGGTACCTTTTCTGCAAAGTATGCGAAATCCTCAGCTGCAAAGGTTCTTTGCAATGGCAATACGTTTTTTTCTCCTATAAGCTCTTTTGTGATGCTTATAAACCTATCGGTAAAAGAAGCATCATTAAGGAGAGGAGGATATTGAAAATTATATTTTACATCAATTGTACATCCATACTTTTCTGCGCATATGGCTGAAGTCTTCAGCATATCGGCATGTATTTTATTTCTGACATCATTGTTAAAGGTTCTTACTGTTCCTAGCACAATACATTCATCGGAGATAACATTTGGCGCATTTCCGCACTGGAGGGAAGAAAAAGTGATTACATGGGAATCCAAAGGAGTAATCTCTAATTTGGATTTCTCATTTATTGTTTGAATAAAATCCATAGCAGGATACAGTGGATTTTTACAAAGATAAGGCATAGCTGCATGACCGCCTTTGCCTTTGATGATAATTTGAAAATCATCCACAGAAGCCATAGAAGGACCTGCCGCAGCCTCGACGGTGCCAACTAAGACATTTGGCCATACATGGAAGCCTATCATATTGCTGACTTTGGGATTGTCAAGTACGCCCTCCTGTATCATGGGCGCAGCTCCGCCATCCGACTCTTCACCAGGCTGGAAAATAAATTTTAAACATTTTTTATAGCCAAGTTCCTTGAGCACCAGTGCAACACCGCATACAATCACCATATGATAATCATGACCACAGGCATGAGAAACACCGTTGACTGGCAATGCATCCATATCAGCCCTTAGTGCAATACAAGGTTCTTCGTTGTTCATAGCAGCAACAACTCCAGTTGAAAAAAGCTTTGATGCTGGAACATGGATTGAGTCAAAAAAATCCACTATTATTTGCTGCGTTTTATATTCTTGATAAGATAGTTCAGCATTTTGGCTAAGCTTGTTGCGCAATAGCTTAACTTTATCAAGGTTGTTTTGTATTGCTTCTATAGTATTCAATTGATCACCACCTAAGAAAACTCTGACTTACTAAGCTTCATTACTTCCTCGAATATCTTTAATGCTTGATCTATATCTGCATTTGAAACATTGAGTGGAGGCAATAATCTTACTACATTGGGTCCGGCAGTCACAACCAGTAAGCCCATATCAAAGCAAGCATTTACAAATGACTTTGCATCTTCTACGACAATTCCCAATAGAAGACCCATGCCTCTTATTTCTTCAATCATTCCATATTGCTCTTTCAACTTATATAATTGTTCTTTCATGTAATTGCTTTTTTGATCTACTGTATCAATAATGCCGCCATCTATGAGTTCCTTTAGAACTGCCAGTGAAACTGCACTGCCAAGCGGGTTTCCACCATATGTGCTTCCGTGATCTCCTTGCCCTAAGCCAATTGAAGTTCTTTCGTTGCATAGAAAGGCTCCTATTGGGAAGCCACCGCCTAAGCCCTTGGCCATAGCAATTACATCAGGAATTACACCAAATTCTTTATAGGCAAATAAATTGCCCAGTCTTCCGATACCGCATTGGATTTCATCAAATATAAGCACGGCATCATATTGATTGCATAAATTTCTGGCTGTCTGTAAGAAATCAAGATCTGCGACGTGAATACCACCTTCACCCTGAATAGGCTCTATTATAATTCCGCATACACTTTCATCAAAGTTATTTATTAAGTCTTCTATGTTATTGAATTCTATTTGTTTTACTCCGCCGATCAAAGGCATAAAATCCTGCTGATATTTCGGTTGGCCTGTTACGGATAGTGCACCCATGCTTCTGCCATGAAAGGAGTTGTTCATATAAAGAATGACATTCTTATTATCAGCCTTTTGCTTTCCATACTTTCTAGCCAATTTAAGGGAGCCTTCTACTGCTTCTGTACCACTGTTGCAGAAGAACACCTTGCTGTGATCTGAATGATGAATAAGCTTCTCCGCCAATAGTGTATGCTCGGTATTCCAATAATAATTTGAAATATGAATAAGCTTTTTGCTTTGCTCATATAAAGCATTTACAATAGCCGGATGACTGTGACCCAAACAATTTACTGCTACCCCCGAAACAAAGTCTATATATTCTTTTCCATTGATATCATAAATTTTAGTTCCCAGCCCTTTTTCAAATACAACATCATATCTGCCATAGGTATTCATTACAAAATCTTTTGACATTATTTTTCCTCTCTTTCAACAATAATTTTTGTTCCTTTATAATTAAGTAATGTAGATAACAGGCTGTGTTCATTTCTGCCATCTATCAAATGTACACTTTTGGTGCCGCTGTTGAGTGCATTGATGCAGCAATCAAGCTTAGGAAGCATTCCGCCAGTAATGATGCCTTCCTCTGTGTATTTCTTGATTTCATCTATGGTAATTGATTCCAATAGAGTGGATGGATCCTTTATATCTAAATATACCCCGTCGATATCTGTCATAATTAATAGCATTTCAGCATCTAGTGCAGCGCTTATAAAGGCTGCAGCAGAATCTGCATTTATATTGTAGCTATTTCCCTGCTCATCGGACCCTATTGGCGATATGACGGGAATGATATTGCTCTCTAAAAGACTCAATAAAACTGCTTTGTTGATATGTGTAATCTCACCTACATATCCAATATCAACCTTATGACCATCCTCTTCAAGGAATTTCTTCTTAACTGCGATTAAATTGCTATCTGTACCGCTGATGCCAATTGTAGTAAGACCTTTTCTACTTAAATTGGAGGAAAGTTTTTTGTTGACTTTGCCTGACAGAACCATTTCAACAATTTCTATTGTAGCTTCATCTGTAACACGCAGACCATTTAAAAACTTACTTTCCAAACCGGCTTTTTTTAGCCATTTAGATATTTCAGGTCCGCCGCCATGGACAATAACAATCTTTATGCCCATGCTGTTTAGCAGCAATAAGTCCTCAGAGAACGCGTCTTGCGCAGCTGCATTGTCCATAATGCTTCCGCCGTATTTTATTACCAAGGTTTTATCTATTAATTGATTCATCTTCAAAAGATCTTTCGTGTTTAATTTGTGATACTGATTATCCATATTCATTCCCCCAAAACCTACATATTAAAAATTATTATACGTTGCATATTATAATTATGCAATATATTATTGATTTATTTTTAAAATAATGTATAATAAATTCTATACAAAAAATTGATTGAGCAAATTGAGGTGTGAATATGATAAAGGTTGGCATAGTGGGTGCGACTGGATATGCCGGTGAACAGCTGGTTTGGATATTGCATAATCATAAGGAGGTAAGCATAGAATTTTATAGTTCTCATAATTATGCAGATATTGTATTTAGTGAAATCTATAAAAATTTTAGTGGTTTTATCGATACCAAATGTGTTGATATGGAGCAGGCTTTTGCTTGTTTAGAGTGTATAGATGTACTATTTATCGCCTTGCCCCATGGAAAGGCTTTTAAGCTGACTGAAAAAGCCCTAAGCCTTGGTGTAAAAGTAATTGATCTTGGAGCGGACTTTAGACTGAACACAAAAGAGGAGTATGAGAAATGGTATGAATT
>MGOS01000035.1:12063-14795 GCA_001797185.1 Clostridiales bacterium GWB2_37_7 | reverse complement strand
GAGGATTAAAGGCTGCAAGCTTTTAGCAAATCCCGGTTGCTACCCTACTGCTACAATACTTGGGTTGGCACCGCTTTTAAAAAATAAACTGATAGATGCCAATTCTATTATAATCGATGCTAAATCCGGTGTTTCGGGAGCAGGTAGATCTGCAAGCATTGCTACACTATTTACAGAATGCAATGAATCAATAAAAGCCTATGGAGTAGCCAGTCATAGACACACACCGGAGATTGAGCAGGAGCTAAGCAAGCTGGCAGGGGAAGCTTTGATGGTATCCTTTACGCCGCATTTAGTGCCTATGAATAGAGGAATACTTTCTACCTGTTATGCTTCTTTGAAGGCCAGCATAACTTCAGAAGAGCTTCAAAAATGGTATCAGGATTTCTATAGAAGTGAATACTTTGTAAAGATATTAGATACATTGCCAGAAACGAGATGGGTGAGAGGCTCAAATTTATGCCATATCGGTATGAAGCTGGACAAAAGGACAAATAGAGTAATTATAGTATCTGCAATAGATAATCTTATCAAAGGAGCTGCCGGTCAAGCGGTTCAGAATATGAATATTATGTTTGGCATTGAAGAAACTGAGGGTTTAGGCTTTTTGGCATTGGCTCCATAAAAGATTAAATATAAATCTAAAAATGAATTGGGGGTAGATCGATGGAAAAGGTTGTTTTTGTGGTTAGAAAAGCGAATGAGGAAGACATACCACAAATAATTGAGGTATCAAAGGAGGCTTTCAGCATGTACGCTGAAGGTGCAGGAATCACAGCGATAGTTGGATCGCTTAAAGAAACCTATGAAGATTTGAAAGTGGAATTGGAAAACAAGCTGATCTTTGTTGCACTATCAGATGATATAATTATAGGCAGTGTAAGGGTTGAAGTGATGGCGGATAAAACTGCTTACTTAAGTAGATTTGGAGTAAGTGCCAAGTATCAATGCAATGGAATTGGTAAGCTTTTGATGAATGCAGTAGATGAGTTCATGGAGGAACTGGGGGTTGAAAGATTATATCTTCATACAGCATCAAGAATGCTGTCCCTGGTCAGATTCTACTATGCTAGAGGGTTCTATATCGAGTCCACAACGAAGAACAAAGGATACATCAGAGCATTGTTATGCAAGGAATACGAAGTAAAAAGCAAGGGTATTTCATTCAATGCAGGATGTGAAAATTTAGCCGTTTTTTGAAGGGGTGAATTGTTTTTTATAAATTGATAATGAAAAGAAAACACAAATTTTAAATCCACAAGTATTAAAATTTAAATACTTGTGGATTTATTTATTCCCACGTTTCCCATACATCTGGCGTATATCCTACAGTGGCTTGTTTGCCGTTGCGTACAATGGGCGTGTTGTATAGCTTTGGATTTTTGAGTAAAATTTCTTTCTTAATGGTGCTGCTGCCTATCTTGGACAAATTCAGCCTTTCATAATCCTTGATCTCTTTGTTTATCAATTTCTCTAAGCCCACAGCTGCTTCGATGCTGTCCAGTTCACCCTTGCTTAACCCCTTTTCTAGCAGATCTACAAACTGGAATTTTATTTTTCTTTCCTTGAAGTATCGCTGTGCCTTTTTGGTGTCAAAGCATTTTGGGATGCCGAAAATTTGTATATTCATTGAACTCATCTCCCTATTTGAAGTTGTATATGTTGCTAATATGGTTAATTTATTCTTTGCAAAAGGAACGAATTTGCTTCCGTAAAGCGTCAACAGCAACAGAAGGCATGCTTATATATTATATCAATGAGTATTGTTAAAGTAAACTTTGGGACATATATACATATTTTAACCTGCAATGCAAAAACTATAGAGAGCATTTAATTCTTTGCATTTTAAGTGAGGTGATTTTATGAAATGTAAGAACTGTCACCATTTCAATAAAAGCTGCAATGTGGAGCTAAGCAATGAGTTAATTGATATAGCAGGTATCTGCAATTTAAGCGGAGCCGTCAGGAAATCAAAGGATAACTGTGTAAATGGTAATTTTCTCCGCAAATAGATATTTTATATGGCCTCACAATATGATATAATTTCCTCTAAAGCTAGAAAAACTTGATAAAAGCTAGGGAGGTAAGCCTATGGAAGCAATCATTAAAAATCATAAGGACATAGAGTTTGTAAAGCATCCAAAGCACATTGAGGTATACAAAAAGGATCTGACCAACAATGATGAAAACGGCAGATTATCGGCGCATTATCTACATATTATGCCGGGTGGAGAGATCGTTCCGCACACGCATGAGGTACTTGAAGTTTTTTATATTATGTCCGGTAAGGGCTCTGCACTCATTAATGGTGAACGGCAAACAGCAGAAGCAGGCAGTGTTATCATAGCTCCTATCGGAAGTGAACATGGACTAAAAAATGACGGAGATGAGATTATTGAGCTGTATGCAGTATTCTCACCAGGTATATAGCAGGTTATAAATAAGGTTATATGGTAGGTTATTAGGGCAGGCAGTATACCTGCCCCTACATATTTTATGAGGTGAATTCCAGGCATGAAAGAAATTAAAATTACTGAAAATGAAGCACAGCAAAGATTAGATAGATTTTTGAGAAAATATCTGCCCGATTATAAGCTGGGTGACATATATAAGCTTTTTAGAAATAAAAAGATCAAGGTAAACAGCAAAAGGGAAAAAGAGAACTATATGCTACAGTTGGATGATGTCGTTCAGCTTTATATTGCTGATGCTATCCAAGGTGAGCAAAAGCA
>MGOS01000035.1:11011-12024 GCA_001797185.1 Clostridiales bacterium GWB2_37_7 | reverse complement strand
GGTGACAGCGATACCTTGATAGATAGAGCTTTGTACTATATAGCTCAGCAAGAGGGCTATATCCCCTCACCAACCTTTACACCCTCCACCTGCAACAGATTAGACAGAAATACAGGTGGAATCGTTATCATAGCAAAAAACTATACAGCGCTGAAAGCAGCTAATAAGCTAGTCAGAGAAAGAGGCATCAAGAAGCTTTATCTTTGTGTGGTAAAGGGTGTAATCAAGGAAGTGGGAGAGGTCAAGAATTTCCTGCTGAAGGATGAAGACAGCAATAAGGTGGAGATTCTGGAGGAACAAGAAGCAGGCGCAAAGGGTGTACATACTAAGTATAAGCCTATAGCTTCTAATGGAGAATATACCTTGATGGAGGTAGAGCTGATAACAGGCAGACCCCATCAGATCAGGGCTCACTTTGCCAGCATAGGGCATCCTATTGTAGGTGATACTAAATATGGTGATCAGCATACAAATAAGATTTTTTTTGATAAATTCCAATTGAAGCATCAGTTTCTCTATGCATATCAAATTGCATTTCGAGAAGCGGAAGAAGGCTTGGAGTACCTAAAGGGAAGAAGCTTTACCAGCAAGCTGCCTGCTTCTTTTGAAAAGATAAAACAACAATTGTTTGATTAGGAAGGAAAGAGTATGAACGGGGCATTGGAGAAAAAGTTAGAAAATGTATTAGGGACTATAATACTTAAACTGGAGGAAAATCTGGACTTTTTTAAGAGTCTTGATATAGAATTTTTAAGTAAGGGTCAAAGTGTAAGTAAGGCAGAGGTTAGGCAAACTAATGACAAGTTGATCCTCAAACTGGGAAGGGTCAAGCAGGAGATGCAGGCAAAGCAGCTGCCTAAGCTTATTTTTGAACATGGCAAAGCCTTTGAAGACTGCAGGATTCAGTATATTGAACGAGGTACCAGCATTACAATTTGGACTGAGAAAAACAATGTAAAAATTAAATACAACGAGACGCAGGTGCAAGAAAACATACCCCAAGATGACGTGAC
>MGOS01000035.1:0-11004 GCA_001797185.1 Clostridiales bacterium GWB2_37_7 | reverse complement strand
AGCAACAGGGAATACCTCGTCAAGGTGGGAGAAGCCGATGAGCTACTGCGCGAAATTGGTATCATCAGTGCTCAAAATAAAGTCAAAAATGATATGATACGAAAGTACAATCAAATAGATCGTTTTGTAGAGCTGACAGAGGGAATTATAAAACAGCTTGCAGAAGGCAAGGAAAGCATAACTGTACTGGATTGTGCCTGCGGCAAATCCTATTTATCCTTTGTGCTGAATTATTATATAAAGGAAAAGCTCAAGAAGAACTGCTATTTTATAGGACTTGATATATCAGAGCAGGTTATCGCTTCCTCCAAGCAAATGGCAGCAAATTTGGGTTATAAGAATATGGAATTCCTGCAAATGAATATACAAAACTATATGCCTGCCAAGAAAATCGATTTGGTAATCAGTCTTCATGGCTGTGACATAGCCACGGATATGGCGATTGCGGCGGGCATCAGGTACAATGCTGAGGCCATAGTGGTTATACCCTGCTGCCAAAGAGAAATACTCAGTCAATATGAATACCAGCCATTTAAGGATATTACTAAACACGGCATATTAAAGGCGAGACTGGCTGATGTACTTACAGATGGAATTAGAGGTATGATACTTGAATCCATGGGCTATGAGGCTTCTATAGTAGAATATATATCACCCCTTGATACGCCTAAAAATCTGATGATACGAGCCATTAAACAAGGAAGTAAAAATAGAAAAGTTTATGAGGCTTATTTGGAGCTTAAGGAATCCCTGGGCATAGAGCCCACTCTGGCACGTCTGATAAATATTTAAGTGTATAAATAGCACCTCCAGTGGAATAATTCTAAGGGAGGTGTTATTGTGCGAAAAAGAAAAGTAAAAGACCCTATAATAGGCATTGTAAATGCAAAGTATAGCGATAATTGTATAAAGGACGCGCTGGATCTGATACATTCGGATAAAATTCTGGCTGCCAATCAAGTAGTAGTTATTACAGCGAATATGGTAGATAATAAGTCTGTTGATTCAGGAACCGTTGTTCATCCGGACCTTTTGCGCAAGGTTATCCGCTATGTCAAGCAATTCAGCCCTTTCAGAATAGTAGTAGCTGCAGGTTCGGGCGGGGCACCGACAAAGCGAGTTTTTGATGAAATAGGCTTCAGCAAGATTATCCATGAAGAAATGGTGGAGTTTGTTGATCTTAATTCGGGACCCTATACGGAAATACAGCTAAGCAGCAGAAAAGTACCCTCTACCAAGATCAATCGTCTTTTTGAGGAAGCGGATGTTCATATATCCTTTACACCAATCAAAATGCACAAGGAAGCGACTGTATCCTTGGGCATCAAAAACGTAGCATTGTCTTGGCCACCTGCTGAGATACACGGGATGCCAAAGACACAGCTGGGCATACATGAGGAACTTCATGAGTTCATCTATGCAATGGGAGAGATTTTCCCTATTGATATCACGATTCTGACAGGTATGAACGGTATGTATGGGACTGGTCCCAGTGACGGAAAGCCTGTTCATTCCGATTTGATAATTGCAGGTACAGATCCCGTTGCAACAGACGCAGTGGGGGCTCGGATTATGGGTTTTTTACCTCAAGCTGTGCAGTACCTTTTTAGATTATACAGAAGGGGTATAGGTGAGGCTGACGTAAAACGCATGGATATGAGAGGCGTTCCTTTGATTGAAGCAGAAGAGACGTACAGTATGGCAGCTTTGGGTCATAAAATTGCGATTGACAGACATAGCATACTTTCTGTACATGGGCAATAGAACTTTTGACGAACCGATAAGGAAAATCAACGAAAGCAGAGGAGAATAGAAGACTTTGAGAGCTAATTGCTTTATTTGCATATAGCAGCGTATAGAACGGTTTAACCATGTTTAACTGGGATTGGACAACGAGCAAAGCTTCTGAAACAGTGGTATAATTAAAGCATAGGTTATGTATAAGAGGCTTTTATGAAGCTTTTTGAATTAATGATGCCTTTTATGAAATGCATCAGGTCACATTGGTTTAAGGAAGATTTAATTGTTCCTATGCATTATAAAAATTCTTTAAAAAAGGTTTGGAGGTGTTCACCAAGTTAGAAAAGGAAGTTTATTATTATCATAACCAAATTCGAAAGGAAGAGGTGTCGTATTATGAAAGGTAATAATAAAGTATTACTTTCCAACTTGAAATACTTGAAAAACCTTGAAAGACTTGTAGAAATTCAAAACAAATTGAACGAAAACAAGGTTATTCGGGATGCAAGAGAGAATCAAGGAAGTAATAGCTTTACAGCTACAAATCCTATTATCTAACACAAAAACTCGGCAGCTGCCGAGTTTTTTATTTGCATATAACTTGATTTTATGGTGCCAGGCACCACAAAATCAAGTTATTGTCATGTAAATTATTATTTTATTTTATTTCCAGTAATTTTGTAATAGAATATAGATGTATATTATTTTTTTTGTTTGGGTGAGGTTAAGATGAATTTTTCCAATATTCGGAGCAAGCATTTTCCTGCTCTATCACACAGAGATTATAGGTTGTTTTGGACGGGGCAATGTGTATCGCTCATAGGTACATGGATGCAAAACATAGGTCAGTCCTGGTTGGTTTATCAAATGACCAATTCTTCCTTTCTTCTTGGTTTGATCAGTACACTTCAATTTATGCCTGTATTGTTATTATCCTTACCTATAGGTGTCATAGTAGATAGATACCCAAAGAAAAAGATACTTTTTGTTGTTCAATTTCTTATGATGACAACGGCCTTTACACTATCTTTTTTAATATATATGGGTTGGGCTGCTTATTGGAATATTGCAATACTTGCTTCTATTTTAGGTATACTTAACAGTATAGATATGCCTGTCAGACAATCCTTTATGGTGGAGCTGGCATCTAAGGAACATTTGATGAATGCCATAGCACTGAATTCAACTGTGTTCAATGCTGCAAGAATAGTGGGTCCAAGTATCGCAGGCTTGGTTTTTGATTCCTTTGGAGCTGCTACATGCTTTCTATTGAATGGATTGTCCTTCATACCTGTTCTGATAAGTATAAATAAGATTGAAGCAAAAGGCTTAAGTACAAATAAGAAAAGAAATAATGTTTTCGCTGATATAAAAGAAGGCTTATCATACATAATTAAAAATCCAAAGGTTAAAACTACAGTATTGATGGTAGGCTTTAACAATGCTATCGTTATGAATTTTATGATTATGATACCTGTTATGGCTAGAACGGTATTTAATGGAGACTCAAAAGCATATGGCTATTTGATGGCAGCCCTTGGCATTGGAGCTTTCTCCGGAGCTTTAATTTTAGCAGCTACAAGCTATAAAGGTCTTCGAAGCAGGCTGCAAATGTCCGCCTTTTTAGGTGTTGCGGCTTTTGTATTGATTGAAGGCTTTGTACGTAACTATTATATTGCTTTTATATTCTTCATCTTTGCGGGTTTTTGTATGACAATGGCATTATCAACTTCTAATACAACGCTTCAGCTTAATTCACCAGATGAGCTAAGAGGCAGAATCATGAGTGTGTACTCCTTGGTGGTGGGGGGGACTGCTCCCATAGGCAGCTTATATTCGGGTATAATGACTGAAAAATTTGGTGTCAGCACCACCTTTGTAGTAAACGGTATTTTGGGTTTGGTTGTTATGACACTTATCATTATATACAGGCAGAGATTGCTGAAGAGAAATGAAAGTATAGAAAATACACAAATAACACTAACAGAGGTTAATATATGAAAAAAGAAATAATAGCAGAACAGATGGTGGAAAAGCTGAATATCAAAGCGTTCTTAGAGCAACAATTTTCTATATCATCACGAAAAGCAAAGCAGCTATTAAAGGATAAGAAGGTACAAATCAATAACAAAACTGCTTATTATGATAATAACGTACAAGCCGGTGATAGGGTTGTTGCTGATATCACTGAAACAGGTAAGGATAGCATTGTGCCTGAAAACATTGCTATTGAAGTTGTATATGAGGATGAGTATTTCTTGGCAGTAAATAAACCAGCGGGAATGCTGGTGCATCCCACACATAATCATCCTAGTGGAACACTGGCTAATGGTATTAAGTATTACTTTGTCTCAAAGGGTTTGAACATACCTGTAAGACTGGCAAATAGAATCGATATGGATACCTCAGGTCTAGTGGTAATTGCCAAGAGTGGAGAGGCTCATGCGGCAATTGCAGAACAATTTGATAAAGAAAGCTGTGAAAAATTCTATTTGGCAATAGCAGAAGGTACATTTATAGCAAGTCATGGTATAATTGATGAACCCATCGGCTTAGATGAAGAGAATCCTATTCGAAGAGCTATAAGAGTAGATGGTCAACGAAGTATAACAAAGTACCAAGTTCTAGAGCAATACAAAGATGCTGCATACATAAAGCTAAAGCTGATTACAGGAAGAACGCATCAGATCAGGGTTCACTTGAACAGCGTTGGACATACCCTATTGGGCGATAAACTGTACGGAGGAAATATGCTGCATATCAA
The DNA here is from genome assembly GCA_001797185.1 of Clostridiales bacterium GWB2_37_7. GTDB lineage: Bacteria > Bacillota > Clostridia > Lutisporales > Lutisporaceae > GWB2-37-7. The sequence goes on along the minus strand of MGOS01000035.1, from coordinate 6,500 downwards.
TAGACAGGCTCTTCATGCTTATGAAATGAACTTTCTGCATCCCTATCAAAAAAGCATTATAACACTGCATGCAGAGCTTCCGATGGATATGAAGAAATTGCTTGATGTCTTGCAAAAAAAACCATAACGAAATACAGGAGCTGCATAAATTGAAGGATATTAATACATATGAAGTAGGTACAAGCGATAGCGGTAAAATTATTAAGGATTATTTGAGAAGCAAGCTGCAGTTTTCACGCAGAAGCATCATTAACTTAAAGAAAAGTGGTGGTGTAACAATAAATGGAAGCGTTTGCCATATGAACACAATATTAAAGGAAAATGATATTGTAGAAATAAGCTTTCAGGATTCGGAGTCGGAGAATATCCTACCTGAGCAAATGCAATTGGATATCATATTTGAGGATGATTATCTCATTGTACTAAACAAAAAAACGGATATGCCTGTGCATCCTACTAGAAATCACATTATGGGAACCTTGGCAAATGGCTTGGCTTATTATTGGCTAAACAATGACAGACCTATTAAGGTCAGACCTATAAACAGACTTGATAAGGATACCTCAGGATTGGTGATGTTTGCCAAAAGTGCACATATACAGCATTTGCTGTCCTACTATGTAGGCAGGGAAGAATTCAAGAAGGAATATATCGCAATCGTTCATGGGCAAATACGAGAGCGGGAAGGCACAATTGATTTGCCTATAGCAAGAGAAGCAGAGAAATCTATGAAAAGAGTGGTGCATGAAGATGGAGATAGAGCAGTTACTCATTTTCAAACCATGGCTGTATCAGAGACATACAGTGTTGTTAATATAAGACTGGAAACAGGCAGAACGCACCAAATCAGAGTACATATGTCTCATATTGGGCATCCTTTATTAGGGGATACACTGTATGGTGGAAATCAGGAGCTTATCAGCAGGCAGGCACTGCATGCAGAAAGGATAACAATGCTGCATCCTTTTACTAAGAAATGGCACATATTTATTGCATCGGTGCCGGAGGATATACAAAGACTGATCTTGTAAATGCTGTAAACTTTAAAGAATGTTTTTGAGGGTGGGATATTCCTTCTCGGGAATATGCTTGACCAACAACTGCAGGCTACTTATTTTTGCCATCGCATTTGATTTGTCTTTGTTTTTTATATAAGCTTCTAATTCTCCAAGATCCATATTAATATAGTCAATTTCATAGTGATCGATTAGCATGGACCATCGGTGATCAATTTTAGACCAATTATTTTTAAAGTCCTTATATAATAACTGAGCTTGAGCCCAGTTTTCTGTGCCAATCTGCTTTTCAAGCTCGGTCAGATCCTTTTGTAGTATTTCTGCTTGGTCACTAATGTAATAAATGGTCATTAAGCTTCCTGCTAGGATGATAATGAGAAAAAATGATGCTAATAATAATGGTTTCATGTTTCACCTCATACAAGTGGACTATTGATTTGAATTGCAGTTATCTTTTAATTGATATTTAAACTCATTATTTTCAGTGATGTAAGCAAAGAATACATCGCTTTGAGAAACAATATTATGCTTCGAAAGCTCATCTTTCAGCCACGCGGTATCAAGATTTTTTATCTGAAGATTACTCGAAAGTACTCTTCCATCAATAATTATGGTTATAGGCAATTCTTCTTGATTGACATTTACATTAATATCCCCTGTAGTAACAGGGCGCTTGGTTGATTTTGGTATGGCGCTTAATTCACCGGTTGTCTCTAAAATCGCATACTCTATATCAGCTATTGAGGGATAACCGGATATGCGTAGCTGCTCCAATAAGTCATTGATATTGAAGCGTTGTTTTCGCATTTCACTTTCCAGGATCTTTCCATGCTCTATGATAATACTCGGTTTACCATAGATTACACCACGTGCTTTGTCGCTTTTTAAGGCTATAAAAGAAAAAATTTCTCCGATGATAAATAGAGTGAGAATGGGTATGATACCATAAAAAAGTGGAGTATTCAGGTTTTCCATCGGAACTGCAGATAAGTCTGCAATGACCAAGGCTATAACGAGTTCAGTGGGCTGCAGTTCTCCTATTTGCTTTTTGCCCATAAGCCGCATAATGACTACAATAAATAAATATAAGATTGTCGCACGGATAAAAATTATCAGCATATGTACCACCTTGTTTATAAGACTAATAAAATTTTGTCCCCATTGTTTATTTTTATACAGCTGCTTTTAATAAAAATAATCTCCGTTGAAACGGAGATTATAAATGAAAAATTTAATTAATGTCTAACTCCCATTGATATGGTATGAAGAGCTTCTCCTGCCTCGTTTTCATAGATATCTTCAACGGCCATATCACCAATTGAGACAATACCAACCAATTGATTGTTTTCTACTATAGGTAACCTTCTTATCTGTTTTGAAGCCATAATGTCAGCTACTTTGTGTATATCCATATCAGGGGTAACTGTCGTAATGTCTTTGGTCATAATATTTGAAACTCTCTCATTTGAGTTCTTACCAACTGCCAAGCCTCTTAAAACCAAGTCACGATCTGTAACGATTCCTACGAGTATATTGTTATCTACAACAGGTACAGCACCTACATCTAATTGCTTCATTATATTTGCTGCTTCTGATATACTATCATTAGCGGATACAGTTCTCACATCTGTAGTCATTATTTCTTTAATTTTCAATGCAATCATCCTTTCTCAATATAGCGAAAATAGCATTTGGACATGCTGCCGCATTAGATTTGATACTAATATTAGCTTTGCCTAAATAAGCTTTTTTAATAGTAAAAAAATGTTCAAATTAATGAAACATTTTCAAATTTTAAGTGTATTTTTTAATGTCAGCAAAGGAGGGGAGAGTTTCATGAACATAGACAAAAGCATAATTCAGCGATGTAAAAAGAATGATAAGAACGCTTTTGCAGAGCTATTAAAATTTTATCAGAACTATTTGTTCAAGCTATGCTTCAGCTATGTTCAGAGCGAACAACATGCCCTAGATCTGATGCAGGAAATTTACATAAAACTTTTTAAAAATATTAGTAAATATGATGATAAATATCCCTTTCATCCTTGGATTAGGCGGGTTGCAGTGAATACCTGCATAAATGAGAAGCGAAAACATAATATAGTTTGTATTCCTTTAGATAGTGGGGATCATGACATTGGAATTGAGGAACAACTGGCGGCGGTGGAAGATACTCAACAAGAAGTTGAGAAACGTGAAATGGCATTGATTATAAAGCAACACATCGACAGCTTGCCGGAAAAGCTAAGAATGGCTGTAATTCTAAGATATTATGAAGACCTTAGCTATGAGGAGATTTCAGAGATTATGAACATTCCTTTGGGTACCGTCAAAACTGATTTGTACAGAGCAAAAAACGCATTAAAAGACAGGCTGTACAATACAGTAAATATTCACTAAGTGCCGGAAAGGAAATGGAGGAGGCTTATCATGAATTGTATATTTGATAAAAACATTATTCAGAAGTATGTTGATAACACCATAGACCCCTTAGAGCTCGTTGTGTTAAAAGAACATATTGCGGTATGCCGGGATTGCAGATTTGATCTGGAGCTTATGAGCAAGCTGGAAAATAGCATGTATGAATATTTCGGAAGCATACCAAGCAGTGACCTTCTGGATAAATTTAATATAAAGGTTCTCGAAACATGCTATAAACAATCTAATACCAAAAATAAAAAGCGTGGAATAGTGAAGGCTTGGGAAGTTAATAAAGCGATAGTCAGCAATGCTGCCAGATGCACCGCATATATTCCTGGCAGTAAGCTGGCAGTCAACACGGCAAAAAAAGCAAGTGATAGTATTAATAAAGCTGTGAAAAGCTATGTAAAAAGCAGCTTCAGGAAGCTATTTACAGGCATGGTCAAATAAGACGTTAGAATGGGGTGGATATATTTTGTGGGTTGTTTTTTTGATATTAAAGCTCATACTATATTTATTGACTGCTTTGCTGCTGATTTTACTAGCTTTTCTAATTGTTCCCTTTAGCTATAAGGGTGAAGCAGAGGTTTATGGCGGAATCAGCTTCAACTACAAGGTAGGCTGGTTTTGGAATCTTTTTAACATTAGGGGAACAAAAGGTGAGCAAAGACAGACAACAGAGGTGTTTCTGGGGAATAAGCGTCTTTTTGCTGTAAAGACTAATGCAAAGGGTGAAGCTGAGTCAGTTGGTGAAGTGGATAAAGCGGAAAGCAAAAAAGTTGCTAAGAAAGAAAACAATCTGAGGAGTATGTTTGAAACAAGTATTATAAAGGAGGCTTTTGGTTATATCATAAAGGTTTTTAAGCAGATTAGTCCCAGATACCTGCACCTGCATGGTACATATGGCTTTGATGATCCATCGGTAACAGGCATGACGGCAGGCTTTATATATACACTACAGGGAATATGGCCTCAATGCAAAATACAGCTGCAGCCCAGCTTTACAGAGGAAATACTTGAGCTAGAGCTCAAGGCCGCGGGTAGTATATCTGCAGGCAGACTTGCATGGGACACAGCGAGGTTTTTACTAAAAAAGGATATAAGAACAAAAGTTTTCAAAAGAAACAAAAAAGTGAAACAAAAATCAAAGTAAGTGTGTAATTATTAATGAGTACAATAAAGAGGAGGAATCGTAATGGAAACAAAATCACCTGTAAACGAAAGCATGGAAACATTATTTAACAGCTTGGAGAAGTTCTTTAGAACAGAAACAGTTATTGGTCAGCCTATTGTGATTGGTGAAACAACTCTTATTCCAATCATAACAGTAACCTTTGGCGCAGGTGGCGGCGGTGGTACTGGAAATGACGATAAAGGCAATGGAGGTCACGGCACAGGAATGGGTGTAGGCGCAAAGATAACACCTGATGCAGTACTGGTTATAAAGAATGGTGAAGTATCAATGCTTCCTGTAAAGAATAAATGCAATCTCGACAAGCTGGTTGGAATGGTGCCAGAGCTTGTAAAGAAGATAAAGCTTAAGAAAGATGACAACTGCGAGGAGTAATCCGATACAGAATAGCAAAAAGGCTGAAAAATTCAGGCTTTTTGCTATTGTCATAATTTATCTGGCATGCTATAATAATTTAATATATGGTCGGTTAACTCAGCTGGTAGAGTGCCACCTCGACATGGTGGAAGTCGTAGGTTCGAGCCCTATACCGACCACCAATATGTATATTTAAACCTGACATTTTGTCAGGTTTTTTTATATTCTTTAGGTATTGACGAACATAAGTTCGCAGAGTAAAATATAATTATAATTTTACTATAAATTGAATATTTTGGGATACTTATACAAAATATAATAGGTTTGAGTTATAATGAGAAGAGGTATTTGTATGGTTGAAATTAATATGAAAGACAATGAATTGCTGGTTAAGTTTGACTACTCAGTAGAACATGTCAGTAAGATTAAGACCATTAGACCTGCATGGTGGAATTATAAGGAAAAAGCTTGGGTGGTTCCGAATAGTACTGGAATGCTTGAAATACTTAAGAAGCTTTTTTGTAGTGAACAAGTGAAGGTAGCATTTGAAAAGTGCTCGTTCAATGAGAAGATTATTTCTGACTATCAAGACTTTATGAAGCTTAAGGCATATAGTTGGCAAACACAAAAGCTATACATCGGTCATTTAAGGAGGTTTATTAGCTTTATTGATAAGGATTTGGATAAAGTAGATAGCGGTGAAATAAAAAGATATTTTTTGTTTATGATGGAAAATAACAATCACTCTAAATCTTTTGTAGATCAAGCCGTAAGTGCCATAAAGATTCTGTACAATGAAGTATTGCAAAAATCGGATATTATCATGAATATCCCAAGACCTAAGAAAGATAATAGTTTGCCAAGTGTATTAAGTCAAAGAGAAGTAATACAAATTCTTCAAGCAACCAATAATGAAAAGCATAAAACGATTTTGTTTTTAATATATTCTGCAGGCTTGCGCGTTGGTGAGTTAGTACGACTCAAGCCTGAAGATATTGATAGCACAAGGATGCTGATCAAGGTTAACAAGGGTAAGGGGTCAAAGGATAGATATACTTTGCTTTCACATATTGCATTGGAACAGTTGCGAAAGTATTATAAACTCTACAAGCCTGAGGTTTGGCTTTTTCTTGGCAGCAAGGTGGGTGACCATATAACTGAAAGAACTGTTCAAAGAATATTTGAAAATTGCTGCAGAAAAGCCAAGATTAATAAGGAGGTGTCAGTACATACTTTAAGACACTCTTTTGCAACACACCTGTTGGAAAGTGGCGTTGATCTTCGATATATACAGGAATTATTGGGTCACGCCAGCACTAAGACTACAGAGATCTATACTCATGTCACTCAGAAGAATATATCAGAGATACTCAGTCCTTTAGATAAACTCATAGCAGTTAAGAAGTAAAAGTACAAAATACATCTATATACTGTTTATACGACATCAACACCGTATTAAGTACTAGATTTTAGATTTAATACGACATAGTGTCAGTAGTGGAGTAGTTATAAGA
>MGOS01000034.1 GCA_001797185.1 Clostridiales bacterium GWB2_37_7 | reverse complement strand
GCAATAAAGTAGTAAACTACGAATACGATGCCTGGGGGCTTCTGACTAATACGCCGGAAGCAGTTACCACAGGCAACGGAGAGTACCTGAGAAATGCCAATCCTTTCCGCTATAGCAGCTACCAGTTCGATCCTGAGAGTGGTTTGTATTATCTGAAGGCTAGATATTATACTTCTACTTTGGGTAGGTTTTTGACTAGGGATACATTGTATGAACTTAAGAATGACGCTATAAGCATAAATCAGTATATTTATTGTGAGAATAATCCTGTAAATTTTGTTGATCCGAACGGGCATCAATGGGGCAATGTTGCACAGATGTTGCTTCAAAAGGCTGGTGCATTACTACAAAGGCTTGGTGTCTATCTTACTCCTACTTATCATTCTGTTTTGAGGTCGATTGAACGAGGTGTTTCGTTCAAAAAGGTAGCGGATATAATAAAAACAGGACAAAAATTCTGGGATAGGTCATCAAACTCAATTATTTATTATAAGAATAAAATCGCTATTGTAGTAAAAAATGGTAAAATAATTACTATAATGGATGACGTAAGACAGAAGGTATGGAGATGGATTCCATATAAAAAATAACAATATACAAGCGGAGGTATTTATGTGATAAATTGGAAATGCGAGAACTGTGGAAATAATTCTAAATTAAAACTAGAAGCTGAATTTGCCGTTGACCCTATTTGGTGTGAAGATTGTGGCTCAGCTATTGACCTTTATACATTTCCTTTGACATCCTCGCTAAAGGAAGATTTATTAAAGTGGGGTAATGATTATGGAAAATGGATAGATTTTGAGACAGATTCTCTAGTTATAAATGGAATTGAACTTGAAGAGGAGTTTAACAAGAATGGTAATAAACTAGCAGAAAGAATTAAAGGAGAACTTGGTGAAAAGTTTACTGTTACTTACTCACCTTCAACCTCAGCAAGTATGTATTATAATTATAATAACCTTTAGTACCATTCTGTCACTTGTCAATTTATTGTTGACTTAAATCCTTAGGAGATATTTATGCAGGCTTAATGGCAATATATTTATTAGCTTTGTACCCCTTCTGGCAGAATAGTATCTGGTAAGCTGCCAGGAGGGGTATTTAATAGTATTAATCACCAATGTAAACAGCGGTACTCAGCAGAATAATCTCAAATACTTCTTTACATGTGATACCTCCGGCAGATTGATGCACATGATTGATTACACTGCAGCAACCCCCGTGACCTACTTCTACATCCTTGATGTGCATGGAAATGTAGTTGCCTTGGCGGATGAAACAGGCAATAAGGTGGTAAGCTACGAATACGATGCCTGGGGGCTTCTGACCAATACGCCGGAAGCAGTTACCACAGGCAATGGAGAGTTACTGAGAAATGCCAATCCTTTCCGCTATAGCAGCTATCAGTTTGATCCTGAAAGTGGACTGTATTATCTGAAGGCTAGGTATTATACATCTACTTTGGGTAGGTTTTTGACTAGAGATAGAGTCTTAGTTACAAACTTATATGAATATGCTAAGAACAACCCGATAAACAATACTGATCCAGATGGCGATAATCCCTTGTTGATTTCAATGGGGATAGGTGCTGCATTGGGTGCTATTATCAGTGCAGGTACAAATGTCGCGACCCAGTTTGCAGTATCTAAAGGCTTTAGAAAAATAAATTTAAGTGAAGTAGGAGTTGCAGCAGTCGGAGGAGCTGTATCTGGTGCATTGGCTGGCTCGGGAATTGGTCTAGTATATCCGCTAATGCAGCTATATCGGCGACTAGTTATATAGCTACTGAACGTTTTGCTTATAAAAGGAAAGTTAAGGTTAGAAATGTTGTACTTAATGCAGTTGCAGGTGGTTTAGCAGGTCGTGTTGGTGGAAGTGGTGCCTATAAAACTATTAAACCTTTTGTAAACAATATTAAATATGCAAAGTATCTTAATCTAAAAAGTGGTATAGAATTTGGAAAAATGGCACTGAAAGCAGCTGCTCCGAAGGTAATTAGAACAAATATCTTGAGAACATCATTTGGTAGCGGCATCGTAGCTATTGTTTCAAATACTTCAAGTGCCTATAGCTTTACTAGAAGAAAATCTGGAAGAAGAAACTAGAAATAAAGTAGCCTACTTTCTGACTTTCACTACTTACAAAAGATAGGATGATAATATGATTTTTGTACAATTTGCTTCATTATGGCTAATGGGATTTTGGTCAGCTAACATGGAAAAATCAAATTATGTAGTAAATATTCCCAATTGGTTGAGTAGGATATTATACTTGAGAATACATCGCAAGGTACCAATGATATCTGTTATAACACAGATATGGGTTGTTATCACTTCAGTCCCTATATTTATATTATATTTTTTAGGTTTCTTCAACGATGCTTACGATTTTGCAAATATATATTTAAATATATTCATATTTACAATTGCGTTCTTTGGTTCTGCTTTAATCATAGATGGTATTGTATCAGAAATTAGAAGTAAAAGAAAATCTTGAATACCTATTATTTAGCTATAACATCAATTCTATGAATTATAGATAAGTCTACTATTAGTTGAGATAAGTACTGGGTGCAAAGGTTATGATACTATTGTATACAGGAACCATATTAGTATTTAAACCCCTGTTTATCAACTTATTTGAAGACATATGTGTCAGCCACGATAGACTGACAGTTATTTAAAAGCTTCTTCTATCAAAATTAGACTATCTAATACTGACAGGAGGGGCATTTTTATAAGCATGTAGTCTGCTGGGCAACCGTATCCAGCAGAGTGTCATAACCGGAACAACCACAACAACTAATTACTCATAAAACGCTGCCAATGAAATAACCAATGTAAACGGCATCCCGCAGTATACCCACGATTACAACGGCAGCATAACCAGTGCCTATGGCTATACCTTCACCTACAACGCTGAAAACCAGCTGATACGGATAGACTTAAGCGGTGTAGAGATTGTCAGTTATGAGTATGATTCCAAAGGGTTAAGAACCCGGAAGATTACTCCCACAAGGACAGAACGATACTACTACGATGGGGATGATCTGTCCTATGTAACGGAAGAAAACACAGCTACTCAGGAGAACAAGCTTTATTACAACTATTTGTTGCACTATTTACAAATAGTGTTTTTGTGCTGCTTTTCTTTATTAAGTGACGGATATCGTTTTCACATTAACCGTCCCTAATGCTTTTTTACGACTATATTACTCATATTAGTACAATACACAATATATATTGTGTTTATTGTGGCTATTTGTTACAAGATATTGTTATATGTGTGTTCAGCCAAATAAAAATGCACAGTTAGGTCTCCTATTTCTGAGATATATTTTACTTTACATTGAGCCTCTGTGAGTATGAATTGTTGCCAAGAAAGCCAGCCTGTAAAGCGGCTTGGCATGCCCAAAGGCTATCATGCTCTCCTCTCAATGCAAAGCTAAATATTCCAATATTTAGTAAAATATTAGGAAATCTATCTCTGCATTTCTTCAAAGATATAAATAATATGATATAAAGTGAAGATATATTTGATTATAAATATACCTTCACTTTATATCATATTGGATTGTTTCTTAGCATACATAAAAAATCAATGTCAAAAATAGTCGGACGAAAATGGTTTTAATGGAATGAATTGTATGGTAGAATAAGTATATTAAAATTACTTTTGCGAGGTGTTGCTTGATGTACAAGTCTATTAAGATGCAAAAAAAGTATTTATATGTTTATGTACTAATTATTCTTATTAGTAGTACAAGTTATCTTATTTTAAATGTCAAAGATAATGAATCACCTACTAATAAGGCATTAACTCTAGAACAAGTATATAAATTATCTTTTGAAAAAGCACAAAGCTGGGATGGACAAGCACTATTAGCTAATATATCAAGTTTTGATCGAGCAGATATAGATAGCTATAGAGATGTAGTAAATGGAAAGAGAAGATTTTGGAATGTAGTGTTTAATTCGCCTAAAGTAAACAAGTCATATTTATTGACTATTGAAGATGGAAAAATAGTTGATGAAAAAGTAGTTGATGAAGAAATATCGATCATTGAGCTACTGGAAATAGACAATTTCAAATTTGATAGTCTATATATGTTAAAGAAAGCGAAGAAATTGTATAAGTTAGACCCTGGCAAGGGATGGGCTAATGGCTATCATTTCACACTTAGGAAAATAAATAATAAACCTATAATCACTATAATCGGTGAAGATAGTAAAGGGTATTTTTCAAGAGTACATTTTGATTTAAATACTGGTGATGTTGAAGTGGCAGAACATAAAATACCAGTAGGAGGGATTTTATATTTAGAAGATAAGAAAATTGCATTAAATCCAAATAACAGTGCTTTAGTATTTAATATTTCGATGTCACCATATTTTTCTGAAGATAAGACTATTATCGCAAGCACCATAGTAGATCCACTTACCCCCAATGCACATTATCAACTATTTCTAACTAAGGATGGAGGGTATAATTGGAAGCTATTAGATTTCAAGGCTAATAGTAACAAGGTATACTTTTCAAACAATTATAGAGTTGATAATAAAATTTACGCTGTTACTATGGATAATATTTATATATCTCAAAATAGTGGAACGAGTTGGGATGCGTTACTCAAAGATTCTGTAGAGATAGTTGATGCTTATAATATTGGCAGCACATTTGCAGTCTTATCGAGAGAAAAGTTATTTATATCTTCAGACAACGGAGATAGCTGGAAGGTCATCGATATACCAGAGAATACATGGAGAGTCAAAATAAAGCCTGATGGTACGTTATTCATAGTGAGTGTTACTGAGATATATAAAAGTGTTGACGGAAAATGGATTAATGTAGAAAATCCTTGCGGAGATGACCTTTTAGACCTTGAAATCGTTAATAATGATCTAATCTGCTATAGTCAAAAAAGTATTGCAATATTAAATGGAAATACAGAAAAGTGGAAGGTAATTCCAAATACTTTGGGACAAATAAAGGAAGTATACAAAGACTTAGTATCCAATACGTTGTATATTATTTATGATAATAAAACCGTATTTATTCTTAACGTAGGAGGTGTTTCCATTGATAAAGTAGTGATTCCGGAGGATATAAAAGATGAAAATATATCTTTTATATCCGGAAGTAAAGACTCAATGTACTATGGAACAACAATAAGCTCTAGTTGGGAATTACTGAAGACAAAACAATAAACTGGTAGTGTAAAGTAGCTTATGAAAAATACGGAATAAACTTAAGGGGGGTTACCAATGAAAAAAAATAAAAGATTTAGATTAGCTTTATGTATTACGCTGGTAATTAGTTTATTAATGAGTATGATGTCAGTTTATGCTGACCTAGTAACTTTTCAAAAAATTACAGGATATAGTAGTAAAGAGGGAAGCAGCGGTTCGGGTGGAAATATGCCATATATAGGTTCTTGCGCAGTTCATTCATCTGTTATAAATAATCCATTCCAACCTATTTATCCATATGGTACACAGATAACACTAACACAATCAATTCCGATGTATGATGGCAGTAATCGCACAGTATTTACAGTTGAAGATACGGGTGACATAGATTGGAAAAGGTATAACCAAGGAAGAATAACATGGAAATTTATAGATACCTGGCACGGAACTGGTCCTAAAGGTGGTCCTATTGATCAATGGCTTTTAGAAGAATTTGGGACAAAAGTTAGAGAT
>MGOS01000033.1:33346-33822 GCA_001797185.1 Clostridiales bacterium GWB2_37_7 | reverse complement strand
TTCACTTTTACCATAAGGCATAGAGAATCCTCTCCTTTATATTTATTATGCACTACCTAATAAACCAATCTTCTTCGTTCCTTGTCCTTGCGTCTATATATATATTCGACTTTTTCCTTCTCTTCAATTTTTTCAGATACGGTTATAACTTTCTTTTGAGGGAACAGGAAAAATACCAAAGCTAATATTCCCAGTATCCACAAAGTGTTTTCATCAAGTTTAAAATCCAATTAAATCCCCCCTTACACCACTTACTCCCTTAATCCTATAATATTCTATTGAACAAGTTTGGTTACAGCTTTTACACCATTTTTAAAAAAATAAGCGGTACAGCAGTTTACACCGCTTGTACCGCTTTATGCTTATATTCCAAACCCGAAAGTTCTTCCAAAACCGCCAAAAGCTATTATAGCCAATATTATTATAAAGAAGAAGCTTTGTTCTTTACCACAACTGCATGCCAACAGTATAAAGAG
>MGOS01000033.1:26129-33315 GCA_001797185.1 Clostridiales bacterium GWB2_37_7 | reverse complement strand
CCTGCAAATGCGCCTAATACGCCGCCATCACATCCCATAATTACACCTCCTCATATTAAATTAAATACGAATAGTCGATTTCAATATTGTGCTTACGTCATTAGGGATTTATCTTTTGTACTTCATATAACAATTGTTTCTTTAAATTAGATTCCGAAACCGAAAGTTCTTCCAAAGCCGCCAAATGCTATAATAGCCAGTATGATGATGAAGAAGAAGTTATTTTCTCTACCAAATCCACATGCCAGCAATATGAAAAGCAGCAGAAGTAGTAAGAAACCTTTGTCACAGCCTGCAAATGCGCCTAAAACGCCATTGTCACATTTATCTACTATTGGGGATACAACTCCACAACCACCCATAATTACACCTCCCTTTTTTATTTCTTATATGCATGTTATTTCTAACATCCGCTACCTAATATATTGCCTAAGCCGCCAAAGCAATTGCCAAAGCCTAATGAAGGCAATATAAATATTAATAACAGTAAGATCCATATCCAGCTGTTACCTCCGAATAGACCACCTGTTCCACAGCCCGAACCAAAGCTAGGCAGTACAAATACCAATAACAACAGGATCCATATCCAATTGTTTCCTCCAAATAGACCACCAATACCTTGAGACATTCGAACACCTCCCTTCAATGCAGTTATCTTATGTACTTCATGATTTTATCTTTAGTACAATGCTATATTAAATTCCAAAGCCGAAGGTTCTTCCAAAACCACCAAAAGCGATTATTGCAAGTATGATGATAAAGAAGAAGCTTTGCTCTTTACCATGGCTACAAGCTAAAAGAATGAAAAGCAGCAAAAGTAACAAAAAACCATTTCCACATCCTGTGAGTGCACCTAATACACCCTTATCACATGCATCAACTACTGGTGATACTGCTCCGCAACCCATAATAATACCTCCTAAATTTATTTAATTGACTATTTAACATCAGCCCCTTAGGGGTTTAGCTTTTGTACTTCATATAACAATTGTTTCTTTAAATTAAATACCAAAACCGAAAGTTCTTCCAAAGCCACCAAATGCTATAATAGCCAGTATGATGATGAAGAAGAAGTTATTTTCTCTACCAAATCCGCATGCTAACAATATGAAAAGCAGCAGAAGAAGTAAGAAACCTTTGTCACAGCCAGCAAATGCGCCTAAAACGCCATCTTTGCATACATTGTCTGCTACACCAAGAACATTATTACATCCCATTTTCATACATCCTTTCTTAAACTATTTTTGAGTAACTAGAATTTTTTTGGGGTAGATTTGTGTCTTATTAGAAACCGAATACTCTGCTTACACCGCCGAAAGCAATTATCGCAAGTATAATGATAAAGAAGAAGTTGTTATCTCTGCCTGCTGTCACATTAGATGCAAGCAGTATAAAAAGTAACAATAGTAATAGGAAATCTTCGTTGCTGAATTTTCCAAGAATTCCTTCTGCCATAGCTGCACCTCCTCTCCCAATTTTTTATCAAAATGCTTTAGTATATAAAAGCTTCTGTTGAGGATTTAAAGAAGGGTTGTTTGCTTTTCCCACTTCCATACTATGTACAACTCCTGTATTGGTTACAAAAAATAAATCATTCTTGTTCATAAGCATGTAATAAATTTTATGAGTTCCGAATACATTTTTAAGGTTTTATATATGCTATAATATTATCGAAAACTCAAAAACTACGTTTAAATATAAATTGGAAGGGGTATCATAATGTCAAAGCTAATGTGGAAGCCCGGAACGATGCTTTATCCTGTACCTTCTGTAATGGTTTCATGCAGAAATGCACAAGGCGAAAACAATATAATTACGATTGCCTGGACGGGCATCATATGCTCCGATCCTGCTATGCTGTATATTTCAGTTAGACCAGAAAGACATTCCTATGACATGATAAAGGAAACAGGAGAATTTGTAGTGAACATCCCCAACAGCAAATTAGCCTTTGCAACAGATTTCTGCGGTGTTAAATCTGGTAGAAGCATTAATAAATTTATGCATCTGAAGCTTACACCTGCCAAAGCTAATTTGGTTGCTGCTCCATATATCGATGAATGTCCTGTTAACTTGGAATGTAAGGTAAAAGATATTATCAAGCTTGGCACCCATGATATGTTTATAGCAGAAATAATGTGCGTTAATGTGGATGATTCATTATTGGACAGTAAAGGAAAGCTGCATTTGAATAAGGCAGACTTGATATGTTATAGCCATGGAGAGTACAAATCTTTGGCAAAATCTTTGGGCACCTTTGGTTATTCTGTAAAAAAGAAAACCACTAAGAAATAGTAGCTTATAAAAAGGTGGTGAAGAAATGCCTATAGTCAATATAGCAAATCACTTTATAGAAAGTGATGGAAATCCGGTGGACCCTGACAGAAAAGTACTGCGTAAGAATAAAAAAGAGAACAATAAAAAGAAGAAGTAAAGCCTTGCAACTTTACTTCTTCTTTTTATAATGCATTGGAAAATTTAAATATTCCTTAAACAAATGTGACCTCAATACATTTCATAAAAGGCTTCATTAAATTTATTTTTTTCTTTTAAAGTCTTCTTTATAATCCCATCTATTTACGACGCTGTTCATAATCAATTTATACTTGCCTCGGATGCTGCTCGGTGAGACTTCATATTTAGCTGTAATTTCCTCTTGTGTAGTTTTGACACCGTTGAGCTTGCAATATACATATTCTAGCGCAGCCGCCCAGCTGTCTATGCTATTTACTTTGGGTAAATTGGGATATGAATATTTTATAAAGCTCATCCAAGTGTTCTCTACAGCTCTTTTGTAGGCACCCTTATATCGTCCCTTCATAGCCTTTTGCGTTTTTCTTATGATATCCTCCCACTCACCATTTACCGCATAGATATCAATACTTAAGAGATCTGCAGGAATCTCCATGATCTCTCCGCCAAAATCTACGGTATAGGGCTGATTTGCTCCTATTATATCAAGCAGAAAAACTGCTTCAATCTTTACTTCATCCTCTATTTCCGACATCAAAAGAAGCTTTCTAAGTATGTTCTGACCTTCTATCAAAAGCTCTTTCTTTATTTTCTCAAATACCAGATTTCTTAGAATCAGTTTATCAAAACAAATACTGAAAAAAACTGAATCCTCACCCTTTTTATCTCTAATGATTTTCTGGGCACTTAGACGGTTGCCTTCAATAAACGCTTGCGCACGAGCAAGACGCTTGTTTATTTCTTCCCTTGGAAGTTGATAAACATAGGGTAGGCTTATAACTTCCTCTTCCGAATCTTCTCGATTGATGGCATTTTGTGCAAGATTGATATAGAATTCAGAAATAAAATTCTGCTTATCCAATTCATACAGCTTACGCCAATATCTTATACTTTCATAATACTTGCTTGAATTATATGACGCTACTGCAGAATAATGGTTATACAACGCATTATCCGGCTCAAGTACCAAAAGCCTTTTGTATACCTTGTAAGCTTCGGTATGCTTATCCAGACTACCTAATGTATCGGCAATTTTATACAAATACTCAGGATTATCAGTGTTCAATTTTTTGATGTTTCTTACTTGCATATCAACCCAATTGCTCAAATTCAATTTATTGTAGAAAATAGCAATATTGCAATTGGCATGTATATTAAAAGGCTCGTAGTTAAGCACCTCACGCGCCAGTTCAATCGCTTTTTGAATATCTCCTAAATAATAATAGGATAAAGACAGATTGTTCCTAGCCGGAATGGCATTAGGCAATAGATTCACAACAATTTCAAACTTTTCAGCTGCCTTTTCGTACTCTCGCAGCTCCAAATGATTTATTGCTTCCTCCTCTACCTTATATATTTTTTCCAGTTCGTCGTCATCCAGATTGTTATTGGCATCTTTTATCATAGTCAGCATTTCCAATAAATCTTCAGCTTCTTCCGAAAACTCACCTTCAGGATCCTTTTCTAAATATTTACCGAAGTACTCTACCGACTTCTTTATCTTCTGCATTTGCAGATAATTACAGCCCAAGCCAAAATAGCAATCATCATAGTTCGGGTCCAACACATTTACAATATGAAGCAGCACCTCGGTGGACAAATCTACATTCCCCAATTCCGCCAATAGACCTGCATAATTAAACTGAATAAAGCTGTCATTGGGCTTAAGTCTTACTGCCTTTTCAATATATCTTAAAGCTGATTTCAAGTTTCCCTTTTGTATCTTTCTATAGCCAAGGTCGAAATAAAATTCAGCCCCTCTTTCAAAGGTTATAATATTATTTTTCTTCATAAAATGCACCTACTTATAAACTTAAGAAAGCTTAGTATATGTTTTTGCTCAGGACGCTTAACTAATGTAGAGCAAATAACATAAAGTCAGCTTTGCAGCGTTTTTCATTTATTTCTCATCCTTCTAATATCTAAAGCCCGGGAGCACTACTTTAAAAAGATTTCTCTTATCATTACTTATAAATTCAGCCTTTCCTCTTGATTGAAAGGCTGACTGTATTCGGCTTAAACCTAAGCCATTTTCAAAAAATCTTTTGTTATCTATTGTCAAAAGCCTCTGATATAGCCATTGATTGCGCCTGCATGGGTAATATTCTTCAATATTACATAGTTTTTCATCCATGCCGCATGCTGCCCCGGGATTGCTTATTGTAATTTTATTACGTTCAATTGTAATAACTGTTTCTCTATTGATTTCATAGTAGTCCCTATGCACGACTGCATTGCTTACTGCATCAATAAGAGCTGCTATAGGATACTCAGCATCTTTGATAAAAGCACGAAAATATTCTTCGATATCCTCTAGCATTTTTGGTATAGCACCTGTAAATAATTTAATTTCTCTTCTTCTGTAATTACATACAAGCCTGATGCCTGTATATGGAAGAAAGGCTTGTGGATTATTGCAAAATAGCAGCAATCCTCCAATTGTAGGATGTAATTTGTTGGAATCCTCTTCCGTCCCCACGATGCCCATACCCTCTAATGTTGTAAAGTATCTGTCCTCTTCATTTCTCAATCCCATTTTACTAATATATTTTTTCAGAGCTTCTTCATCCAGTTCCTTTATATCTACATTGCTAAGTACTGTTCTTTCGTATTCCAACAGTCCCGTCTCCTGCAGCATACTGGCTATTTCCTCTCTTCGAGCAATATCCGTTGTAGAGCCTCTCCTAATATAGAAGGTACCGGTTTGCCTGATCTGATGAGGCTTCTGATTGCTTTTATATATCGTTAAAACTCCAAGTGGCTTGTTCTCCAAAAAAATTATTTCAAAAGTAAGCTGCACAGGCGGATCACAGCGCTGGCTTATAATCTGCTGTATCTGCTCTTCTCTGTACTTTTTTTCTTCTATTCCCAATATCCTTTTGGTAGAGTCCTCTACACCGTATATAATATAGCCTCTACCGCCCTTTGAGTTTGCTATCGCACATACATCCTTTGCCAATTCCTTTTTCTCACTGTCTGTACGAAGCAGCATTTGTACTTTAAAATCCAATTTTGTGCCTTCTGACTTTTGGAGTAAAGCAAGTAATTTTTGTTTGTCCATACTGTTACTCCCCCTTCTGATAATACAACTCTGCATAGTTATGTCTTTTAAGGCTTTAAAAATATTATATGCAGATTCATATAATATTTTATCATAACCAATCAAATTTACAAGCTTGAGCGTTCTTCTGTTGTGGTAATAGTATACTTAAACTTCAATTTGGAATGTATTTCCATTGCGATTTTTATTAAAATTGTGTAAAATTAAGACAGGCTATGCTAATAAGCTGAATCCCAAAGGGGAACGGGGGATATACCTGGGGTGAATCGCAAACCTTGTTTGTGTAGGGCAAACTCTCTGCCCGAATCCGTCAACTAACCTCGTAAGCTTGTGAGAGGAGAATTTGAGTGAAAAAAAGTAAATTTATTGTTCTTGCTATGATGTTTATATTTCTTTTAACATCAGTAGTATTTGCAGACACTCTGCAAAATGGAAGCAAAGGCGCTGAGGTAAAAGACCTTCAGCAGCAGCTTAAAAAGTTGGGGTACTTCAAGGAAGAAATAACAGGTTATTTCGGTCCTGTAACCGAAGCAGCAGTTAAGTCATTCCAAAAGAAAAGCGGAATAAGCGCAGACGGTGTTGTAGGAAGCGGTACATACAAAAATTTGTCTGAGCAAACTAGAAATCTAACTGTACAGACAGCTAACGAAAAAATCAAAAAAATACAGCAAAATCTTATCAAGCTGGGGCTTTACAAAGGTAAGGTTGACGGTATTAACGGAAATGGTACAATAGCAGCTATTAAGCTATTTCAGACCATGAAACAGTTAGAGGTTACCGGTAAGCTTGATTCTGCTACCGAGAGTGCAATCCTTTCTGGTGAAGGAACAACTTTAGCAAATAGAGGAAACGTAAACAGACAAGACAATATAGCTCCGCCAAATACTGATACACAACCAGAGTTGAATGATGAGCTTGTAAATGAAGATCTTCAGGATGACAATGGCAGTGAACCGGACAACGACAGCAATACAGAAAATACCAACGAAAGTTCAAAGGTAGAGCCCGGTGAATATCTTGATTGGTGGAATTTTGTCAGAAATTATTTTAAAATTGGAACAGATGCACAGGTTATAGATTTTCGGACTGGAAAGACCTTCAACATCAGAAGAACCTATGGAACGAATCACGCCGACTCTGAAACCCTGACAAAGGAAGATACTGCAATAATGAAGGAATTATGGGGTGGAGAATGGAACTGGGCAAGACGTCCGGTAATCGTTGTTATTGACGGCAAAAGAATTGCAGCTTCAATTGCAGGTATGCCTCACGCAGGAAGAGACAGTGCACCGGCAGGCGCTATCATTAAAAACAGAAGCGTCGGCTATGGAACCGGCTCTAATTTAGATAAAATAAAAGGAAACAATATGGATGGTCACTTTGATGTCCACTTTCTAAACAGCCGGACACACGGTACAAACAGAATAGATCCTGGCCATCAGAAGGCGGTACGTGAAGCAGCAGGGAAACTATAAGGGTAATTCAATAAAATACAGAACTAATAACCATAAGTGTACAAATACAGAAGCACTTATGGTTTTTTTATGGATATTTATAGTTATAAAAAATGCGGCTCACGCCGCTCGACGGATGCAAGCATCCTGAGCACCCTCCTTTAGCGGCATGGGGATTCTCCCCCTTGCATCCCCCATT
>MGOS01000033.1:20142-25987 GCA_001797185.1 Clostridiales bacterium GWB2_37_7 | reverse complement strand
CACTGTTTTCTCACTGATAAAAAGTTCTTCTGCAATTTCCTTATTATTGTGTCCTTCTGCAATTAATGTCAATACCTCATATTCCCTTTGTGTAAGCTCGTTTTCCGGCTTTAACTTGGCACCTTTTGGCTTATTAAATTCTTTCACAAGCTCCGCTGCGAGTTTGGGCTGGATATATGATTCACCGTTATATGCATCACGAATTGCCTTGTATAAGGTTGCAGAATCAGAGTCCTTCAAAATGTATCCTGTAGCTCCAATCTGCATGGTTTCCAACAAATATTCCCTATCCTCGTGGAGTGTCAATATAACTACATTTGTATTTAGCCCTTCTTCTTTTATCTTTTTTAGAGCATTTATCCCATTCATTATAGGCATGTTTATGTCAAGTAATAGTACATCCGGATTAAGCAGCTTCACCTTATCGATTGTTTCTACGCCGTTGGAAGCCTGACCTATTACTTTAAAGTCCTCCTCTAAGTCAAGCAGCTGCTTAAGACCTTCCCGCACAATAGAATGGTCATCAGCTATTAAAATATTTATAGTATCCAAATTATCACCCCTCGTTTATTTGTAAAGGAATACTTGCAAAAATCTTTGTTCCTTTTCCTGGTGTAGAAATAACCTCCAGCTTGCCGTTTAACAAGTCAACTCTTTCCTTCATACTTAAAAGTCCATAACCACCGTCTATATCCTTAGATTTAACATTCCCTTTATCAAAGCCCTTGCCATCATCACTTATGATAAGCTTTATACTTTCTGCTATAAATTCCAGCTTGACATGTATATATTTAGCATGAGCATGCTTTCTAATATTATTCAAAGATTCTTGTATGATTCTGAAAACTGCCAACTCCGCTATAGGTGCCAAAGCTGATGGTTCTCCGAAAACAAGCAATTCTACATTTTGCTTTGTTTCATCAATATAATTTGCTATAAATCTCTGTACCGTAGGTATCAATCCCAAATCATCCAAGCTCATAGGCCTTAAATCATAAATGATTTTACGAACGTCCTTTAGACTTACCCGAGCAAGCTCCTTAAGAGAATTCAACTCCATTTTAACTTGAATCGGATTTTTATCTACAAGCTTTTCACACAATTCAGTTTTAATAACCAAATTTGCCATAAGCTGTGCAGGACCGTCATGTATCTCTCTAGCTACTCTTTTTCGTTCTTCCTCCTGAGCTTTAATTATTTTAATTCCCAAGGTTTGCTTCTCTCTAATATCATCCAGCTGCTCGCTAAGCTCCATAAGCCCGCCACCCAAATAGCCCATAGCCACTCCTACTTTTGAAACCAGTGATTCTGCCTTTGATGTGGTTTCTCTAGAAAGCTTCAATCTTCTTTCTAAATCGCTTCTTTTTTGAATGAGCTGCTGTTCCTCTGTTTGCTTTATTATAAACTGTATCTGCAAGTCCTTGGCACGCTCATATGCTATTCTAATATCATTCTCATTAAACTCTTTGATATTCTTGCTTACGATCATCAATCGATGGCGGCTTTCTACTTCTTGCAGCTTCAGCTCGTCCACCTGTCGGATGATCTCAAGAGTCTGATTGCGTACCAGGTTTAGCTCGTCCTCAATATGTTTGCACTCTCTCCTTGCGCCCTCAGCTATATCAAATATTTCATTTTTACTTTTTTCTATCACATCAACAGTATTCTTGATGATTTCATTAAGCCTATCTATTTTTAACAACCCCTTGAAAAAACATATTTTCCCAAATTTAAAATTACTTTCTAAACGGTTACTTATAGACATTATACTACATTTTATATTTATTCGTATAATAAATTGTTTTTTTGGTATAATTTTGTATTTATTTTGTACAAGTTGTCGTTTGTTCGCATTTAAGAACAAAGGCGGCTGCGGCCGCATTTGAAGCCCATGTGCCTTTTCCGAATGGAATGAGGAAATTCTGGCACGGGCAGTTAAATCAAGGTATTTTACTGTATAGGAAAGTTATACTTTCCTATACAGTAAAATAACAGGGCATAAATGCCCTGTTATTGAATTTCGATTAATTGATTTTCTTCTTCCTCTGTAAGTAGCTTATGTAAATCCAATATAATAAGAATTCTTTTGTCTATCTTACCCACACCTTGTATATATTTTCTATCGGCGCCTACAATCATGGGCGGTGCTTCTTCTATATCCTTATCCGAAATTGTAATGACCTCTGATGCATCATCAACCACAAATCCAGTTCTTCTATTGCCGTTATTTATAACAATAAGTCTTGTCAGTTCAGTGACCTGATTTTCTGCCAGATTAAATTTCTGCTTCAGACTGACTACCGGGATAACATCTCCCCTTAGATTCGCTATACCATCAACAAATGCCGGTGAATTTGGAACTTTGGTAAGCTTTTGATACGGGCTTATTTCCTGAACCTGCATAATATCTACGCCATATTCTTCCTTATCCAGCTTAAATACAACTAATTGCAATTCTGCCATATTAGTCATCCCCCTAATTTATATCATTAAATTTATTATACCACTTCACATTTATTTTGTATGCATAATTTTGGAGAATTTTGTTAGTTTTTGCCATGTTTATGATGATGGTGTTTATGGTCATGATGATGCTTATGGTCGTGGTCATGTCCACAGCAGTGATCCTCTTTATCCTCAACATATTCAATGCTATCCAGCTGAACCCTTACTTGAGACTTAATATAGTCAATGTATTTTCTTCTCAAAGCCAGCTGTTCTACTTTTTCTTCATCGCTTAATTCTTGCTCCCTAGCTTTTCTCGAGAGCATATTTATTCTATCTATATCTTCTTTTGTAATCATATTACCCTATCCTCTTATGAACAATTTCCATTATATTTTTTTGAAGCCTTGAGCCTTCTTCCAACAGCTTTATATATTTTGCTGTGGCTTCATTCTTTATACTCTCATCTGAGATTCCCGGTAGATTTATTTTAACATTAAGAACTGCGCCTTCCAGTCCTGACAATGCCATAAGTGCACCTACACCTACATCTGAAACAGCATTTTTATTGCCATTGGCTGCAATGGTTTCTTGGTTTTGCAATATTTCCAAGCACTTTTCTGCTGTCTTAAGCGGGATTTGCAAAGCATATATGCTTGCTTGCTGCATTTTTTCTTCTCTAATTTTCTTTTGTTCCTCTGTATCCTTTGGCAGCTTCATAGCCTCCATAAATTTATTGAAGGCCGCTGTATCTTCATCAACAAGAACAGTCAGCTCTTGCTTTATGTCTTCTACCCTCTGGAAGTCCTCCATGAATTTTTGTTTTATCGCTTCATCTAAGGCTTCATAAGACTTCTTGCCTACAGAGAGGTTTACTACCATCATCGTAAGCGCTGCTCCCATAAGCCCCGATAGAGCTGCCGTACTTCCGCCCCCTGGTGCAGGTTCATTGCTTGCCAATACATCACTGTACTGCTTTATCGTCATATCTACTAATAAGCTCATCTAATCTCCTCCTAAACTATTTGTCTGTTTTTTACAACTACTTTACCATTTTTTATTACTGTATCAACATGGTTTATACCGTAGTGATAAACGATATAATCCACATTTGGAGCATCAAATATTACCAGGTCTGCCTTTTTGCCCTTTTCAATACTGCCGACTTCCATCTGTCTGTCCAAAGCATAGGCTGCATTTAATGTCATTCCCTTTATTATTTCCTCTGGTGTAAGCTTCATACCAAAGCAAGCAAAGGACATTATCGTTTGAAGACTTTCTGTCGGGCTGGTGCCAGGATTGTAATCCGTAGCGATGGCCACTCTTACGCCGGCATCAATCATTTTTCTTGCTTGCGCATACTTGCCCAACATAAGGTAGAAGGAGGTTCCAGGCAGTGTTACAGCAGTAACCCTTGCCATTGCCATAGCTTCTATACCCTGATCGGATGCTGCCAGTAAATGATCAGCAGATACTGCGCCCATCTCCGATGCCAGCTCTGCACCCTGCAAAGGTACAATTTCATCCGCATGTATCTTTAACTTGAAGCCCAGCTGCTTTGCCTTTTGCATGATCACTCTTGATTCCTCAGGTGAAAATACACCATGCTCGCAGAATACATCTAAAAATTCAGCAAGCTTGTTATCTGCTACATAAGGCATAACCTTTTCAAACATGAAATCCATATACCCCTGCGTATTACCTTTGAACTCCTCAGGTATAGCATGGGCTCCCATGTATGTAGAGACAATATCTACAGGATGTTCAATATTAAGCTCCTTTGCTGCTTCCAAACATTTTACTTCAGTATCAAAATCAAGCCCATAACCACTCTTTGCTTCTACTGTAGTCGTTCCATGCATAAGCATCTGGTTAAGGCTCTTTATTGCCTTTTCCTTTAACTGCTCCTTGGAAGCACCTCTGGTATTCCTTACTGAGCTGAGTATTCCGCCGCCCATTTTAAGTATTTCTAAATAAGGTACTCCCTTTAGCTTAAGTGGAAGCTCTTTTTCACGAGAGCCTCCATGGACTAAGTGTGTATGTGCATCAACCAAGCCCGGTGTTACAGTTTTTCCTGTTGCATCAATAACCTGGGTGCTGCTGTTTATCATTTCCTGTGACGGGCTGCCCGCTGCAGCCTCCAAAATCCTACCGTCCTTGACTGCAATATAACCCTGCTCAATGATTCCCGCTCCCTGCTGATTGCCCGCACAGGTAGCTATATTTGAAGCATTTATTATTATTAAATCTGCAAACATTTCAATCTACCGCCTTTTATAACAAGATTTACTTAAAGGTTTTTGCGCTTTCGCAAAAACATACACAAGCGTTTCAACGAGGCAGGAGATATATACCCATTACCTTTTGCTGAAATCGGAACCTGCCACTTATAGAAATGGGAAATACTTCTTGCCTCGTTATTATTCTAAAGCTCTCCAATTGCTTGCTCAACTGCCTTTATAAGAGCTTCTGACTTAATCATTGCATCAAACTTATTCATATCCGTATACATGATTCTGTCATGCTCAACAGGATCTACCTGCTTTGCTATAACAGCAAAAGCTTCTCTAGTACCCTTGCCCAATTTTGCATCTTCTCTAAAGCTGATGGCTTGATATGCTCCAAAGGCTTCTATACCCAGCACCTTTTGTGCATTATCCAGTATTAATCTAGCTTTTCTGGCTGCTGTAGTACCCATGCTTACATGGTCCTCTTGATTGGCTGAGGATGGAATAGAGTCAACGCTGGCAGGATGTGCCAAAACCTTGTTTTCAGATACCATGGAGGCAGCTGCATATTGAGTGATCATAAAGCCTGAATTTAATCCGCCCTTCTTTGTAAGGAAAGCAGGTAGATCATTAAGCTGTGGATTTACCAGTCTCTCCAAGCGTCTTTCGGATACGTTTGCCAGTTCTGAAACAGCAATGCCTAAGAAGTCCATTGCCAGGGCCATTGGCTGACCGTGAAAGTTTCCGCCTGATATAACCTGATTATTATCGGCAAATATCAAAGGATTGTCTGTTGCTGCGTTTATCTCTATAGAAACTATGTTCTTCACATAGTTGATTGCATCTCTGCTTGCGCCGTGTATTTGAGGTATGCATCTTAGGGTATATGCATCCTGTACCCTTATTTCACCCTGTCTTGTTGTCAAACCGCTGTCTTCAAGCAGCCTCAACATATTTTTAGCTTCAACTATTTGTCCTTGCTGCCCCCTAGCCAGATGCACCTTCTCGTCATAAGCGTCTACAATGCCCTTTAGGGCTTCTACCGTCATGGCAGAAATGATTTCTGCATTTTTCAGAAGGTTTTCTGCATCATAAACTGCTAAGGCACCTATTGAGGTCATGGCTTGAGTGCCATTTATAAGAGCCAGGCCTTCCTTGGAAGTAAGCTCTAC
>MGOS01000033.1:19175-20129 GCA_001797185.1 Clostridiales bacterium GWB2_37_7 | reverse complement strand
GCCATATTCATGGCTTCTCTCCCTGACATTTTTTGACCTTTATAAATCGCTTCTCCTTCTCCGATCATCACTAGCACCAAATGAGAAAGAGGCGCTAAATCTCCACTTGCTCCCAAAGAGCCTTTTTCCGGTATGATTGGATGCACCCCTTTGTTAAGCATTTCTACCAGTGTATTTAAAGTTTCAAGTCTTATTCCTGAGAAGCCCTTTGATAATGCATTGGCTCTCAATAGCATCATGCCGCGTACCACTTCCTCTGATAGCGGTTCTCCCATTGCACAGGCATGACTGATTATAAGATTTCTTTGAAGCTCCTTTGTATCTGCCTTTGATATATACGTATCGCTGAACTTTCCAAAACCTGTTGTAATACCATACACTACTGCTTCGCTGTCTACAAGCTTGTCTACATATGCTCTGGATTTATTCACCTTTTGCATTGCGTTTTCAGAAAGCTGAACACTAAAGTTATTCCTGGCTACATTAACCAAGTCCTTTATGCTCAAATGCTCTCCGTCGATTATCAAATGTCCCATCAAAAGTTCACTCCTTATTTTTTTTAATAGCTACACAAATATTGTACCAAACTTTAGCTTATTAAGTAAACACTATGTATTACTGTATAAAATTATAAAAATCTTGCAAGACATACATTTGACTTACAAGATTATATAACTCTATTATGTTTGACTAATACAAAATACTATCCATTACATACCAACGTATTTTGCCATCTTTTTGTATGTTGTACCTAAGAAGCATGATGCCGTTTATATGTCCATCCTCAAAGTAAGCTGCAGCCCATTTTGAAGAGATAATATGAATATTCTCCTCCGAATAGAAATTCATCGTGCCTCCCAATACCCCTTTGTAGGGTATGAGATCCTTACGCTTCATTAAATCTAGCTTTAAATCCTTTATAGGATCCTTAAGTCCTTTTTGCTGAAGCTGCTC
>MGOS01000033.1:5003-19109 GCA_001797185.1 Clostridiales bacterium GWB2_37_7 | reverse complement strand
TTTGTTCGCTCTGCAAGTTCATTCTGCAGCGCATTGATTTTATTTAAGTAACCAACATTTATATATGCTGAAAATAAAATTCCTGATCCTAATAAAAATACTATTAGTAATAGAATACGTCCCTTTAACAAATTCTTCATATTCTACACCTCACCTATCATTCTTTCTCTTTTTTCTATCATTTGCTCGTCCCTTTGCATGCGATTTTGTATGATTGGATGCTTGTTCACTTAATCACTTCCATCTGTTATCCTATAACGACCTGTTGAGGTTTTAACTCATAACCGCAAATTGGCGTATATATTCTTTTGTTTTGTATTTGCTCGCTTTTTATAAGTTCTATTTTATTTACAGCTATCCTATGTGTGCTTGACATTTCAATTTCTTTTTTAAGCTCTTCAAAGGGTATATCCAATATTAAGTCTTGAGATATCGTTATATGCGGCGTATAGGGCCTTCCTTCTTTTTTAAAGCCCAAAAGCTCCATCGCAGCTTCAGTAGCTTGATTCAGCTGCTTCAAAGCTTCAATATTTCCACCCAATCCAATGTATAAGGTGCGTATGTTATCGCGTCCCTTGAAGCGCCCTATTTCCTGTAATCTAAGTTCAAAGCTGCTATGCAGCCTTGCAATGCTCTCAAGTTTTTTTGCAATTTCATCTGCTTGATTTTTTTCTATCTCTCCCAGAAATTTAAGCGTTATATGAAAATTATCCACCTGCTTAAATCTTCCCTTTAAAGCATTGCTTCTAATGTGACCTTGTATTTTACTAATATCCTCTTTTACATCGCAGCTAAAATTGATACCTATAAAGCTTCTCATAAAACACCTCTATCTTATTTCTCCAATGGCTATAGCAACCAATACAATGCTCACTCCAGAAAAAAACAGCACATGAGGCCAATCTATTTTTCCCGGCTCTTCATCCTCGGATACTTCTACATCAATTGGAGTCTTAAGTACTTTCTCTCTAAATTGGGTAAAATCATAGACAATCAAAATTCCGCCTATTACAGCCATTATGATTCCCACAAAAAACTCATAGCTTACTATAGAGATCAAACTTATTCTAAAACCAGAAAAAATAATAGAAAGCAGTGCCGGAAGGATGATTCCTCCCAAAATTAAAAGTGCTGAAAGCTTTAGATTCTTTATAAACTTATACATATTACCTCCATTAAGTCCCCTTACAGCTTTTGCTGCCGAAATATTTTCATTCATTTCTTCTTTTTAT
This sequence comes from Clostridiales bacterium GWB2_37_7, assembly GCA_001797185.1. Classification (GTDB taxonomy): domain Bacteria; phylum Bacillota; class Clostridia; order Lutisporales; family Lutisporaceae; genus GWB2-37-7. The sequence goes on along the minus strand of MGOS01000033.1, from coordinate 17,877 downwards.
CCTAAATGTAATTATAGCTTTATTATGCCATTTCTGACAATACAATATAATAATATATATACTTGCATTCTATAGAAAAATAAGCTTTTGCTTTTACCATTCTATATTCTAATATATTTCCACTTACCACCTTTAAAACGCAGAAAATTTAAGGTTCCCCTCACAAATAAGTCTGCTACCATTCCAATCCATGCGCCAAGCAGTCCCAAGTTAAATAAATCTATCAATATATATGTCCCCAAAAGCCTTATTCCCCAAACACCTATAAGCGTATTCATCATTACGTAGCGAGTATCTCCCGCACCGCGCAATGCACCCGAAAACACCATAACTGCCGCTAAAAAGGGCTGAGCTATGGCAACCAATTTTAGACTAACTGAAGCATTCGTCACTATTTCAGGATCTCTTGTAAATATTCTTATAAAAAGCTCTGGTATAAAGAAAAATACCAAGCCGATAGCCGACATAAATACCAATGCCAGCTTATTTGCTTCATAGCCGCTTTTTTCGGACATCTCTGGTTTTTTCGCTCCCAAATACTGCCCTACCAAAGTAGTCGCCGCCAAAGCAAAGCCAAAACCAGGCATAAAGGATACTGATTCTGCAGTAAGTGCAATTCTATGAGAAGCATACATGACCGTCCCCAGCATGGCAACCTTTCTTCCGTACAGCATTTGTCCAACCCTCATTGAGAGCTGCTCTAAGGCAGCCGGTGTTCCTATATTTAATATCCTCTTAATAATATCCTTATTAATTTTATATTTGTCTCTAAAGGTAAATTTTATAGGAGCCTTTCCAGAAAACAATACATATAAAGTAATCATACTGGCAATAAACCTTGACAGTGCTGTAGACAATGCCGCCCCCCCTACACCCATACCCGCACCGGGCAAAAACAAAGTTATTGCATAATCTGTAAAAGGTATGTTTATTACATGAGAAGCACTACTGTATATTAATAGAAGGTTTCCGATTATATTCAAAATATTAGCGAATCCATTGGCATACATAGGAGTTTTGGTATCTCCACAGCCTCTCAATACACCACCCATAACAACGCTGATTATAAGAAAGACCATGGCAGCACCTGTATATTTTATATACTGTATAGCATAGGGCGCAGCCTCTGCCTGAGCTCCCATAAAAGCTATTATCTGACTTGCAAACACCCACACAAGCGAGCTTACCATCATTCCTGCTAAAACGCCAATAATTAAAGACTGCCTGGCTGTCTCTGTTGCCTTTTCATTCTCCTTAGCTCCTATGTGCCTCGCTACCAAGGCTGTCGTGCCTGTACTTAAGGCCGCGAATACGCCCATCAGTGTCATGATAGGCGCATCACCTAATCCCACCGCCGCTATAGCAACTGCTCCCAAGCTGCCTACCATAGCCATATCCGCAAAGCCCAACAGTGTTTGCATCGTCATTTCCATAATAGCTGGCATAGCTAATTTCATTGTAACCTTTTGTATATCATGGCTATCCGTTATATTAGGCTTTTTGTTCTTTTTTAATTCAACTTCTTCCAATCCTACAACCTCCTAATAAACCCCACTGTCTAAGCAGCATCAAATATGCTGCTTCTTATGTATAATATATCCTCTTCATTATATCACGCAAAATATCATTGTGATATAATCAAACCGTCATTTAATTTACTTGTCCAGTAATATGCACAGTCCATCTATCTTGTCTCTACCTTATCTTATTTTACGATCCGCTATATAAATTTTCTATTTAAATCAATACAACTGTCCGTCGCACAAAAAGTGCCCCCGAAGTTCGGGGGCACTTGATGAATTCTAGTGCGATTTATTCTAATCTGCTTTTTATTTCGTTAAATACTTCTTCTGCTGTCTTACCATCTGCGTTAATAACAGGTGTTTTAGTTAGTGTATCCTGCATTCCCAAAAAATTGGAATCTAATCCAGAGGCTACTATGGCATCATATTTCTTCAAGCCTCTTTTTGCATTCTCCTTGGAACCATCCAATAAAACCGCTTGTTGATTATTCTGCTCTAAATATTGCTTAACATTCGTTAAAGATTTTTCGATCCCTATTTTCATTGCAGTACCTCCAGTCTTATAGTTCTTTGCTTTGAACTAAGGATTTTTTTGAGACATTACGTCTCAAAAATAGTATTTGTGTCTCCTTTTAATTTATGTTCTGTAATCTTAAACTGAAGTGGAAATCATTTCAATCTATCTTTGAAAGTTTTTGTCATAAAATATAGCAAAAATTGTCGCGCTTTTAGGGGTGTACATCTATCCTTTTTTATTTTAAAATGGAAAATATACCATATATTACTACGAAAGTAAATCTCAATCAAAAGGGATGATATCTGTGAAAAAAGCATTTACAAAACGAAAAAGCAATCATGCTACTTTTATGTACATACCAGAAAGTGAGTCAAAGGTAGTATCCGTCAGGATACCTTTATGGATGCCAAAAGTCATGGCTATTGCTCTTGTGCTGCTGCTCTTAGGTACCTCTTCATTGCTTTACATAACAAATTCAATAAATAAGAGGTACAGCGAAAGCAAGGATGAAATTTCCGCGCTTGCTGCTGTAAACAGCCATCAAAAACAGGAAATTGAGAAGTTGCAAAACGATGCCGTTCAAATTCAGCAGCAGTTAGTGGAGAACATCAGGGCATTGGATCAAATCAAAGAAATCGTAGGCATCAAAAAAAGCAGTGAAGCTGCTGAGGAGATTAAAACCATCCAGCCTAACTCAGCGGATACTTCTCAAACCACATCTGATGATGCATCACAACAATTAAGTCAAATTAAAACTTCATACAAAGAACTGTCTATCCAGCTTTTATCACAGCGTCGGCTTATAGATAATTCAGTAGACCCCGTAAAAAAACAAGTATCCTACCTAAACGCCATGCCCTCAATAAAACCTGTAAACACAAAAATTACTGACTCCTATGGCTATAGGAAAAACCCTTTTACCAATAGAGGCTCAGAGTTCCATTCAGGTATAGACTTTGCAGGAGAAACGGGCACTTCTATCAAAGCTACAGGAGACGGTGTAGTTATATTTGCCGGCTGGCAATCCGGTTACGGCAAGGTACTTATCATTTCACACGGTTACGGCATTACAACCTTGTATGGGCATAATTCACAGCTTTTGGTTGCAAAAGGTGATAAGGTAAAGAAAGAGCAAATCATAAGCAAAATGGGAAGTACCGGCAGAAGCACCGGCCCACATTTACACTACGAGGTTCGTGTCTACGGTAAACCAGTTAATCCTTCAAAGTACTTCAAATAATTGAAAATAAAGGAGATGTCTTAATGTTTAACAAAGGAAAATCCGAAATACTAAACAGCGAAAAAGTAGATACAATCATAGGTCTCAGCACTACTATAGAAGGTACTATAAGAGCAGAGGGTACTATAAGAGTAAACGGCCATGTAATCGGGGAGCTTATAATAGCCGGAAATATAATCATAGGAGATTCCAGCACCATAAAGGGAAATATAAAAGCTGAAAATATACATATAGCAGGTACTGTCCAAGGCAATATAACGGCATCAGGTCAACTGCATATGACTTCTACAGCCAAGGTTGTAGGAGACGTAGATGTAAAAAATATTATTATTGACGAAGGTGCTGTTTTCACAGGTCATTGCAAAGCCTTTGTTGAGAATGACAGCTTAACTAACGAAACATTAAATATCGCATAGAGTTCAAAGCCCTGTACTTCAATTGTACAGGGCTTTAATACGAGCCGGAGCATCTGCTCCACCTTAATCTACATTGCGACCATAGCGAGTATCATAAAAGGCTTCCTTGATTTAAGAATATTTCACTTGAAGCCTTTTTTATATTTTGTACAAATACCACTTGCAGGTATCAACCTCAAAGCGTATTTCAAAGGGCCTCAGCTGCCCCTGCATTAGACTTTCGCAGCTATACTTTATCATTCGATTGCCTGCAAATTTGTCCAAATCCTTTTTAACGATCTTATCCACCTTTATGACAGTCATTTCCTGCTGCTCATCCAGACATCTGAATTTTATGGGAGCAGGATTGCCCTCCATATCAAACCAAGCGATAACCTCAATAGGTTTTCTTACACATTTCATCCCTATTCACCCCTAAAAAAGAATCTTGAATTGTTATCCTCGGGCACAAGGTCCGAGGCATTTAAAGGGTAGCTTCTCTCGAAGCTTTATAAAATGCAGCTCATTACAGGATAATCCTCCGCCCCTGATCCACCTGTCATAGGCGAGAATTCTCCATCTAAAAAAACACCCCGCATTACAGCACTGTTGCCATATTTATATCTTATGTCATCTATGGCACTGTCTAAGGCATTTTTCTTATCTCTGTCCTCCTCATCAAAAAAGGAGGGCTGTATAAACTCATCACTGCAAAAATCCGTCACCCTTACTCCTAGATGTCTTATTTTCTCACCCCTCCAGCTCTCTTTGAACAGCTCTACCACATTCCTGTATATCTCATTGGTTATGCTTGTGGGAGAAAAAAGCTTTCGTTGATGGGAGTAATTCTCCAAATCGGCATTTCTTATCTCTATACACACCACTCTGCAGCAAGAGTGAGCTGCTCTTAGCCGCAAGGCAACAGACTCTGTAAGAGACAGCAGCACCTTACACGCCGTATAGCTGTCTGTAACGTCAAACCGGATGGTGGTGCTATTGCCTATTCCCTTCATCTGGAGAAAATACCCCGACTGCACGGGAGACTCATCTATACCGTTGGCATAGCACCATATCACTGTGCCAAAGCTTTTCAGCTTATCATTCAGCAGCTTGCGATCCGCATTGGCCAGCTGGCCTATGGTGTGTATATTAAGCAGATTTAACTTCTTCTTGGTTTGTCTGCCTACCATGAACAAATCCTCTACAGGGAGAGGCCACATTTTGTGAGGTATTTCTAGAGGATAGAGCGTATGCACCCTATCAGGCTTTTTGAGATCTCCTGCCACCTTGGCAGTCAGCTTGTTGCAGCCTATTCCTACATTTACAGTAAAGCCCAGCTCCTGCTTTATTCTATCCTTAATCATATGTGCCGCTTCCACAGGCTCTCCAAAATGCCTCTCCATGCCTGTATAATCCACAAACATTTCATCTACAGAAAATCTTTGTATCTTAGGAGAATATTCCTTAACCAGCTCATACAATGCATTGCTGCATTTCATATAGAGCTCATAATTAGCAGGCACGCTGACAAGGTTTGGACATTTTTGCCGTGCCTGCCACAGCACCTCTCCCGTTTGTATACCATAAGCCTTGGCAGGAGTGCTTTTCGCCAGCACAATTCCCCTTCTGTCCGCTTGAGCACCCCCTACAACGGATGGAATCTCACGCAAGTCCAAGGTATCACCCTTTTGCAGATTGTATACCGCCTGCCAGGACAGAAAGGCAGAATTTACGTCTATGTGCATTATCGTTCTAGTATACTTGCCGCCATTCATGCTATCACTCTTTTTTATATATTATACGAACATGTGTTCGATTTTATTATAACATCTTCTGGCAAAAATTAAAAGTTTTTGTTATTGAGGTATTTTTATCTTTATTTCAATAACTTCATATCTTCACTACCTGGCACCATAAAAATAACACTTCCACAAGACAAGCCTATGGAAGTGTTATTTTCTGATTGAGTCAAGTGTAATATAATATATGGTTTTTATATCCATCCATTTATTAAATAAATAGTAATCACTGTGAATACCACAGCCCCTAATATCATTCTTGCAAAGTTAGCTCTTTTTGTTATAAATTTCTGTACCTTCAGCTCATCCATGTAATATTTGTCGTCTTCCGTTTTAACAAAAACGCCTGCCTTTTCCAGCCTTTCAAAAACTGCATCTGGAGCAATGCCTAATTTTTTTAGACTTTTTGCTGTTTTTGGACTGGTGGCTGCAGCTTTTTTAAAGGACTTCAAATATGTATTTTGTTTGGCTATTATCCCGCCGCCGCTCATTTAACGTACCTCCTTTTTTGAAAAATCTACAATATCACCTTTGTTTTCAATTTCCATCCTTTTTACGAAGCTATTGACAAATTCCAGCTTCTCATCAAAGATCTGCTCAGATATCTCAAAGTTCAAAAACGACCTGTTCTTCATAGCTAAAGCTTTAAATTCAGTATTATAAAAGTCTATAGAAAATTCCATGTTTTGATTTTCAGTTGCATAGTAATAAAAATTCATCCAGAGCTCTATGGTACCAAAATGATCTAACAAGTCCGCGTCCTGCAGCAGCATTTCGTAGTTATTGTATTTTCTTTTCTTGCGAAGTGCATGACACTGAATCAATTGTGAAATTTGCTCCACTTCCTTTTCAGTGCACAAGTCCTTCAGCATTTCCCTCACTATTATGGCGCCATATTTGTGATGAGGCTCTATACCCTTGGCTACATCATGAAAATATGCCGCTGCCTGCAATATTTCATCCATGGTATCATCTTCCGGAATAATAAGCTTTCTTAAATTTATGACCAAATTGGCTACTCTGGCTCCATGATAGTATATAAAGCCTGTCTCTCTATGCTTGTGAGCTTTGCGTTTGCTAAGGTTTTCAAAAGCCCTTTGCTTTATCAGATCTAAATTCATTGCTACCTCCATGATAATCAAGCATTACATTGAAAATTTTACCATATGGCTTTATTATACTCTATATATATTTAAATGAAAACTTGATTTTATGGTGCCAGGCACCACAAAATCAAGTTATTAATTATATGCTTTTTATGGCCTTTTCAAATCTGGCTTGCAATCTTTCTTCGCCCATTATATCCAAAAGCTCATAAAGGTCAGGCGTATTCTTGCGCCCTGATATTGCGACTCTTATCACGCTCATAAAGTCCCCTATATGTCCCTTAAAGCTTTCTTTATCCTTCTTGTAGGTCTTTGCATCTCTTGCAAAGCCTAAGCCTTCTGCTGCAGTCTTGGCTCTTTCAAACCATGTGTCCTTATCATCCGCTTTGTTATAGGTGTTTTTGTAGGCTTCAAGTACTTCCAATACATCACTATTGGGAAGATTTTCAGGAAATTCATAGCCTTCCTTGGTGTACTCTTCAAACCAGTTGTCGTAGAAGTAACCCAAATAGCCTTTTACATCAGACCATTTCGCTATATCCTTTCTTGGCTTATCTCCGCCTCTTTCAATGCCTAGTATAGCTCTAGTATAAGCTTCGTTATTTCTCATTTGCTCTGCCAGCTCGATATCAAACTGTTGTGCCCACTGAAGGGCTAAGTCATAAACCTTATTTGCACTCATAAGCGCTATTCTATCCTTGCTGATATCCGTAAGCTTTACTAAGTCAAATAATGCGCCGCTTGTGCCCATCTTGGACAGATCAACTATAAATTCCGTATTCTGATCAGTAGGATTCTCCATTCTCCACTCTTCATAGTTGGAGTTTATGAGATTCAATAAATATTCCCTTACAGACTCTACCGGGAAGCCCTGTTCACTATAGTAACTTACTGCTGCTTCAGGATCTTTTCTCTTGCTTAGCTTTCGCTTGGATGTTCCCTCCATCTTAAGTACTGGAGGCACATGGGCATAGCGTGGCTTTTCCCATCCAAGAATCTCAAATAATTGGACATGGATTGGTGCTGAAGATAGCCACTCATCCCCTCTTATTACATGGGTAGTTCTCATCAAATGATCATCTATGGCATGGGCAAAGTGATAGGTCGGTATACCGTCTGACTTAAGCAATACAATGTCCTGATCATTTTCTGGCATTTCGACCTCGCCTTTAATTAAATCATCAATGACTATTCTATTCTCAGGTTTTCCTGGTGACTTAAGCCTTAACACAAAGCCTGTGCCCTTATCTAATTCTGATTTTATTTCATCAAAGGTTGCATTTCTATGCTTAGCATATTGCCCGTAATAGCCTGGATTTTGTTTTAGTTCCTCTTGCTTGGCTCTTATTTCATTTAAGTCCTCTTCACTGCAGAAGCAAGGATAAGCCAATCCCTTTTCTATCAGCATCTTAGCAAAAGTCTGATATATCTCTTTTCTCTCACTTTGCTTGTAAGGTCCGTATATTCCTTTTTCGGTAGTTTCACCAGTCATTCCTTCATCGAACTTTAACTCATAATGAGCAAAGGATTTTACAATTTCAGAAACGCCGCCCTCTATTTCACGCTTTTTGTCAGTATCCTCAATTCTTAGAAAAAATACACCGCCACTTTGGTGGGCCATTCTTTCAGGTATCACTGCAGCATATAATGCTCCCATGTGTATAAATCCCGTAGGGCTGGGTGCTACTCTGGTAACCTTTGCACCTTCAGGCAATTGCCTCTGTGGATACTTACCTTCATAATATTCAGGTGTTTTGTCTATGTGGGGAAATAATAAATCCGCCATTTGCTTGTTTTGATCCATTTTTCATCATCCTTTACTATATTTTTCAAATAAAAAAGACCCTTCATCCACACTAGGACGAAAGGTCTGACTTCCGTGGTACCACCTAAATTGATGCAATGCCATCTGCTATTTGCATCCTCTCAAACCCGTTAAGGTTGGGCAACCTAAAGCTTACTTATTCTTTCAGCTTATGCTCCAAGGCTTCCTTCAACAGCTTATTTACCGAATTTCCATCCTCATCGGCTTTCTAAAAAAACAAGTTTTGTCTACTCTTCCTCTTCATTGCATTTATCATGTTTAATTAACCTAAAGTATAATATCTCATGGGTATATTTGTCAAGCATCAGACAAATTCTAATTTCTAATATTCCTGTATTCCCTTGCTTTTATACATAACGAATGAGGCTATTACAAAGTATATTCCGGTAGCAAAGAATACCATATATGCCGGTATTATTTCTATAAACACTCCTGTTAACAGGATTCCCAAAGGTGTTAATCCTCCCGATATAGTCATTAGAACGCCCATGACTCTTCCGAGCATTTCACTGGGTATCGTTCTTTGCATGACAACCATCATAGGCATATCTAGCATCAGCAAGAATATGGCGTACATAAAAAGCATAGACATATAATACAAAAATACCAGCTGTACATTAAGTCCGATAAACATATCCAACACAGGCAGTCCCATAGCTATACTAAGCACTCCCATACCCATGATACCGATAAATAGACCCTTTCGGTTTTTTTCTTTTTCAGGCAGCTTGCTAATGATTATAGCTGTAACCAACATCCCCACAGGAAATGCTCCCTCAATCATACCATACTGTACCGACGACATTCCTAGCACATTATTCACTACAAAGGGCAGCACCACCGAAAAGCTTGCAGCCAGGAAGAAGTTACAGGATATTGAGAAAGGCATTACTACAGAAAGAATCTTATTACCCTTTATAAATACAACTACCTCTTTTATATCTTCCCACACTGTTCTTAAGCATAGCTTAGCATTACCCTCACTCTTACTTTCTCTTGCTTTGTTATAATTGAAATCAATAAACATTTCTGATATTGCAGACAATATAAAAGATACTCCGTTCATCAGGAAAAATAATTTCATTGAAATTAGGCCAAATACCATTCCGCCCATTACAGGTCCCAGTATTTGCGAGACAGAATCTATGGATCTTCCGTAAGCATTAATTTTCATAAGACTTTTATCTGTAACTAAACTAGGAATTGCTGCATTAAAGCAATTATTGAAAAAAGTACTTATTACCGAAAGTATAAATGAGGCTGCGTATATAAAGGGAAGTCTAATTCCATATATCAAGGACAGTGCCAAAAGCCCCAAAAGTACAAAACCACTTAAAAAATCTAAACCTACTATCATTTTTTTCTTGTCAACCCTATCTGATAGCGAGCCTGCGATAGGACTTAGAAGCACTCTAGGTATCGTCCCTATAAAAATGCTAAAGGCAAAAGAGGTTCCAGATCCCGTTACTTTAAGTATATACAAGGAAATTGCAAAAGAATATATATAGCTTCCCATTAAAGATACCAGCTTACCCGCTGAAAATAAAATTAAATTTAACTTTTCTTTCGATGCACTTGGTTCTTCAACATTTAGATTCTCCGAAAATGGTGTTATTGTGTTAGTTGTATCCATAAAAAATACTCCTCCAACATTAATGTTTAATTATATTTAACTTCATATTTTTATCGTATGCTAAAATCTCGAAACAGTCAATAGGGAAGTAAATTTATATTTAACTTTTTTTATTTTTCATTCTAATCTATTGCATGTTAAATTATCCTTTACTATAATGAATATAGATGCTGATCTCGATTAAAATTAGGAGGCTGAATGCAATGGCACAGCGCTTAGGAGAAAGAATAAAAACGCTAAGAAAAGACCTCAATATGACTCAGACCGATTTGGCAGGCAGCGAAATGACAAAAAGCATGTTAAGCCAAATCGAAAACAACCTGGCCACACCATCCATGAAAAACCTACAGTACTTAGCTTCTCGACTCGGCAAATCAGCTTCATATTTTTTAGAGGATGAAGCCTATGTGTCCTCCTTGCCTATAGAAAAAATACATGAGGAACTTAAGGAAATATCAGAGCTTATAAGTAGTAGAAAGCTGGATGAGGCTCTGTCAATAATTGAAGCCATGTTTTTAAAATACAACTTTGATAAGGACAGCAAGCTTTATGCAGATTTTCTTTCCAAGCACGGAGAATGTTTAATAGAATTGAACCATTCCGCAGAAGGAGGAGATAAGATAACAGAGGCAGTAAATATATATAAAAGTAAATATCTATTTGTAGATGCGTCAAGAACTTATACCCTACTTATCAGTACCCCTTGGAATAACTTCGATTACCAAAAGTGTATGAATATTTTAGAAGAGGCTTTGGGTATTTACAATAATTCCATCAATAAGGATTATGCCTTTGAAATTGAAACTTTATATATAAGGTCCATACTTTATGCCGGCTTAGATAGGATAGAGGATAGTCTTATTTCAACAAATAAAGCTTTAAGCATATCCAAGCAAACCAATATATATTATAAATCTGATGAGCTTTATAAAAATCTGGCAATTATGAGCGGTCTTTTAGGCAAGCCGGAGCATTTTGATGAAAACATAGACAAGGCAAGACAATTTGCTGTTTTTACTGATAACAATAAGGTTCTGACAATCATAGAAGGGGTTTGCGGCTTATATTACAATAAACTGGGCAAACCAGAGCAAGCCATAGAATATCTTGATGCAGCTCTAGGGCTGTCAAACGAGGTTGCTGCATTTGCACATACAGAAAAAGCAAAATCCTTATATATGCTAGGTAAATATCAACAAGCGCTGGAATCCATCAATCTTATAAAATATCCTGACTATATACCCTTTAAATATGACTATTTGCATATTTGGAGTTCTAAAGTATACGAAGGTCTTTGCTTAAGTAAAACAGGAAAGTCAAAAGAAGCAACAGAAGTTATCAAGGCTGGTATAGAAATGCTCGAAATTGTCGGAGAGTCAAAGGCTCTTGCTTTTGCCTACAAAAGCTTAAGCGAGGTTTACTCTGATATGGAAGATTTCGAAAATGCCTTTGCTGCTTTGAAAAGATCCAATGAAATCGAAGAGCTTGCAAAGGATAACAAAATATATTATTAAATGCAAAAGGGTCAGACGAATACGCCTGACCCATAACTTTACTATTGCTTTGTAAACACGTCCACAAAATGTGCACATCTGTCTGACGAAAGCTTCAAGAACTCTCTAAACTCTATGGCATTACCCTTGGTCGACTTGTCAGAAATTGACCTTATCACCACAAAGGGCACTTCACAAAGATGACACACATAAGCGATTGCCGCGCCCTCCATCTCAACACACCAAGCATCAAAGTCCTTGTATATTTGCTCCTTTACCTCCTGAGATGAGATGAACTGATCTCCGCTTGCAACAATCCCAATATAGGTTTTATATTTGCCTTCCACTGACATCTCTATAGCCTTTCTACATTTCTCTACCAGACCTGTATCAGCCTGCAAATATCGAATGCCTGCAATATAACCCTTCTCATGCCCAAAGGCTGTAATATCCACATCGTGCTGAATGCAGCGGTCAGATATGACGATATCCCCAATTTCCAGACTAGGCTCCAAGGCTCCAGCAGAACCGATATTGATGATGCACGCCGGATTAAATTTATCGATCATGATCTGAGTGCTTCTGGCCGCATTGACCTTCCCTACACCAGATTTAGACACAATACAGCTTTTACCGTTTATCGTACCTTCGTAAAACTTGACTCCATAATACACCGTTTGCTCTTTATCAAGCATCAAAGCCAATATCGAATCAACTTCTTCTTTCATTGCGCCAATTATTCCAATCATCTGTACACTCATTCTCCTTGTTTCATATATTAGTATTATTCATTCCAAAATTATAGGGCATTATTACTTTAATTTAAAGCTATTCTGCTTGATTTATTATAACAAGATTTATTGAAAGTTTTTGCACTTGTTGCAAAAAACTACCCAAGGCGTTTCAACGAGGCAGGGGTATATATGCCCACCTCCTGTTGCTGAAATCGGAACCCGCCACTTATAGAAGTGGGGGAACATATTTTTGCATCGTTATATCTTTACTTTCACCCCTTTTCACGAACATCTTTCAAAGTTTGCCTATCATTCTTTCAGGATGATTCGTTATGATTCCTTCTACTCCAGATTTCACTAGATTTACTGCAATGTTCACGTCATCCACAGTGAAGGTATTTATGGTATAGCCATTCTTCAGCAACCCCTCTATTATTATTGGCTGTGCTGCAAGATAAAAAGGGTGGGCACAGTCACATTTAATATGCTTAAAATATTTCCATGGCTGATACAAGCCCTCCATGTATAAGGCTCCGGTAATAGTCTCTGGATATTTCTCCTTTATTTCATATAAAGAGTAATGATTAAAGGAGGAAAATATGGTTCTAT
>MGOS01000033.1:0-4957 GCA_001797185.1 Clostridiales bacterium GWB2_37_7 | reverse complement strand
ACCATTATATTGTACAATCCCCGTTTTTAGCTCTATATTTAGATAAATTCCACTGTCCTTAGCCAGTTCAAGCAGCTCCTCCAATAGGGGTACCCGCTCCCCTGCATAAGAGTCATTAAACCAACTTCCCGCATCAAGAAGCTTTATTTCCTCGTAGGTTTTGTCCTTAATAAGTCCTTTGCCATCTGTAGTCCTATCCAATAGCTCATCATGGCATATAATGAGCTTACCCTCCTTGGTCATTTGCACATCGCATTCTATTGCATCACTACCTATGCTTACAGCCTTTTTGAAAGCAGCCATGGTATTCTCCGGTGTTGAGCCGGAAGCTCCTCTATGGGCATAGATTATAGTTTTTCCAAACATGCTGTATCTGCCTCCCATTTGCTAAAAATATCGCTATAGCCTATAGGCTATAGCGATACTGTATTAATAGTATTATATTACACTTATCCCTCTATGCAAATATCTGCCAAAACAACTCCAACTATTTTGCCTGCAGCATCCTTATAGGGTATTGATATAGATATACAGTAATTATAAGAGTAGCTGGATATATAGGGCTCAGATTTAAACTCTACTCCCTTAATAGCTTCCCTGTAATATGGCCTATAGGAGTAATCTATATCTGATACCAAGGATAGCTCTGTAGCTGTAATAAGCCTTCCCTTATCATTAAATAAACCTATCAGCTCAAACTGCTTATATAGTTTCTGCTGCTCCATCAAGTATGGCGCTATGTTTTCCAGCTTCATGTTTTTGCTTATAATATCTTCTACTATATCCTCTAATACTTTAAAACTATCCTGTACTACCTTTTGCTGTTTATCTGTAATTTTAATCTTGCTGATGAATTCATATAGCTTAGCATCTATATGATTGGCGATATCCTTCATATTTCTGATAAGCTCTGCTGTTTCCTGCATTGCCGCCGATTGCTCCTGTGCAGATGCAGATACTTCTTCCGTAAAAGCAACAGTATCATCTGCTGAGGAAGCAACTTGGTCCATCAGGGTATTTACAGTTTGCACGACATTCGTAGACTGCTCCGCCAGCGTAAATATATGTTGTACTGAATCATAGGTATTCTTAGTTGTCTTTGCAACTTCGTCAAAGGTATATTTTGATTGATCGGCAAAGCTAATATCTTCATTTATTCTTATTACTTCTTCCTTCGTCTTGTTCGTTATTTCATTTATGCTTTGCATAATATTTTCTATTAGGTGTCTTATTTCCTCACTCGATCTTGCAGACTGCTCTGCCAGCTTTCTGACTTCATCAGAAACCACTGCAAAGCCCCTACCATGCTCTCCCGCTCTTGCGGCTTCAATAGCTGCATTTAGCGCCAATAGATTCGTTCTTTCACTTATTTCAGTAACTGTAGTAACAATACTCTTTATTTTGTCTGCTTCCTTGTGAAGGGTTTCAACTTTTGATGCTACTCCTATGCTGACCTCAGCCGTATTCTTCAGCTTGTCCGTAAGCTTTGCAAATACTGCAGCGCTGTCTCCTATGACTTCTATCATATTGTTTGCAATGATTTGGGTCTCTTTTGCCTTCCGTGCAATCTCCTGAGAGTTGTCTGTCATAATTTGCGTATTGCTTTTAGCTTCCATTATATTTTTTGCTTGGTTGCTTGTATTGCTGGCTACATCAGTTATTGCATTGGCAATTTCGCTTGTTGCCCTATCTGTTTGTTCTACGCTTTTGCTTAAAATATCAGCCAAGTTCTTATTTTGCTCAGATATCTTATTAATCTCACTTAAAATTGTTTTGAGGTTCTTAACAACCTTATTAATACTATTTCCTATAATTCCTGTCAATCCTCTGTTATAAGCCTTAATGGCTATCTGACCAATAGAGATTTCTCCAGCACTCACTTCAAGCTTTTTAATAGGTTCGATTATTATTCTTGTAATAATGAAAGTAAAAATTAGAATGATTATGCAAATAAGTGCAACTGTCAATGCAGATATTTGCAAAAATGCTGCTTTAAAGCCATTCACAGCAGTCTGTAACGGGTCTGTTGCTTTCATACTGTCAGCTAAACTCTGCAATTCTTGGTTCATAAGGTAGTAGCCACCAAAGCCAACAGCAAGTATCAGAAACACCATCAAAGTCATCGTTATAAAAAGAACTTTGTATTTCATACCCTAACCCCCCTATTGTTTGTAATGTTGTTTTGTAATCCGCAATATAATTTATTTTTCGATGTAAGATGTCAAAATTGTAACTAATTCTATACATTTCTATAATTTTTGAAAAATTCCTTCTATTTTTCAAAAAAAAGTAAGACGGTTTCCCGTCTTATTCTGCTTCCCCTTCAATTTCTTCCATTATTCTTGCATATTTCTCCAGCTTTTTTTGAACCTTATTAAATATAGTTTCCTCCGGATATTGACCTTTTTCATCCTTGTTTCCTGCAGGCATATCCATCAAAAGCTCTATACCCTCTACTACATCCTTTATGGCATATATATGGAAGTTTCCGTTCTTTACTGCTTCCACCACTTCGTCACCCAGCATTAGATTAACAACATTTTGATGAGGTATCATAACCCCTTCATTTCCTTTTAATCCTCTTGCCTTGCAGGTTTGGAAGAAGCCTTCTATTTTTTGGTTTACGCCTCCTATGGGTTGTATTTCTCCTCTTTGGTTTACAGAACCCGTTACTGCTATATATTGTTTAACAGGCACCTCGGCCAAGCTGGAAAGTAAAGCATACAGCTCAGTGCTAGAAGCACTGTCTCCCTCTACACCATCATACAACTGTTCAAAACAAACGCTGGCCGATAAGGACATAGGAAATTCCTGTGCAAATTTCTCTCCCAGGTAGCCTGACAGTATGAGCACTCCTTTGTCATGGATGCTGCCGCTCATTTCAACCTCTCGCTCAATATTGACAATACCTTTTTCCCCGGCATAGGTCACTGCAGTTATTCTCGAGGGCTTTCCAAAGGAAATATCCCCAAAGTCCATTACAGACAATCCATTTACCTGACCCACAACCTTATCCTCAGTTGAAATCAATATCACGCCTGTATCTATAAGCTCCTGAAGCTTTTCTTCTATTCTGTTGGAGCGGTAGTATTTCTCTTTTATAGCTTTCTTTACATAATATGAAGTTACAACCTCTTCTGCATCTATTCGAGTCCAAGCATCTGCTTCAATCAAAACTTCTACAATATCATTAAAACGTGTGGAAAGCTTATTCTTGTGATCTGCCAGCCTTCTGCTGTATTCCACTACCGCTGCAACCCCTGTATTGTCAAAATGTAGTAACCCCTTCTTTTCACAGTGACTGCTGATAAACTTTGCATACTTGATGATGTTGTCATCAATGGAGCTCATATCTATATCAAAATCAGCTTTTATTTTAAAAAGCTTGCGGAAGTCCTCATCATAATTATAAAGCATATGATATAGCTGTCCGCTGCCTATAAGAACAATTTTGATGTTTAAAGGTATGGGCTGCGGCTTCATGCCGCCAGATACAATTCCAGCTATGGAGTAAATGTTCTCTATCGTAATACTGTTGGTTTTTATGGCTCTTTTGATACCCTCCCAGCTTTCGGGATTATGCATCAAATCTGCCATATTTATGATGATATAGCCTCCATTGGCTGCATGTAGAGAGCCGGATTTTATTTTACTGAAATCAGTAGTTACGACTCCCATATTGCTTTCATACTCAATCTTACCTATTAGATTATGATACTTAGGATTTGATTCTAATACCACCGGAGCTCCTACGGTATCTCTATGATCAACTATAAGATTTACAAGATATTTCTTTGTATAGTCCTTAATAATCATTTTCTCTGATAATAGTGCATCCGCTTCATCTACCTTGTTTAACTCTCGAAAATCCTCAATGTTATGTATAATGTCCCTCTGAACAGACTGTAGATATTCCACAACATTCTTATATTGACAATATTTTTCCTTTAAATCAAGAATTGGTTGCTCCACAGTGACTAAGGCAATCTTGGTTTCAAGATTCTCCAGCTTATCCTTTGCAGCTTTTTCAACTTCCTTAACCTGCTTCATAACCTCCATAAGCTTTGTTTGTACGACAAAGGACTCATCTTCTATTCTTTTTCTTTCTTCAGGCTCCAGCTTTAAATAGTCCTCTTCATCAATGGCTTTATCCTCTTTAAGCGGTATCGTCAGTATGCCTTGCTCACTTTTTTTAATTAAAAAGCCCCTTTTCTTGGCAAAGCTATTAAAATTCTCCAATATGCAGGAGCTTTGTTCTTGATAAACTTGAACGATATTGTTTTTTTGTTTCTCGTAGTCTTCACTTTCAAAGGCTTTTGGGATTTTTATTTTCAAGCCTTTTATAAGCCTTCTCATATCTCGTTCCAGCTTATTTCCCATACCCATCGGAAGATTAAGGGCTATGGGATTATCGGGGTTCTTAAAGTTATATACGTAACACCAGTCATCAGGTGTTTTTTCACTTTGTGCAATTTTGCTGATAATAGATTTGGTATAGCTGCTTCTGCCCGTACCTGTCATTCCTGCCACATATATGTTATAGCCTACTCTTTTTATAGCCAATCCAAACTCCATAGCTGCTGCAGCTCTACCCTGACCAATTATTCCATCTAAAGGTTGAAGCTCTTTTGTCGTTTCAAACCCAAAAGCTGCTGGATCACACACATTGCTCAAATCTCTAACTGTCAATTCCTTATATGACAATATCAACACTCCCCTCATAATCGACCGTATTAATAAATATGTATTCTTATCCTGAATAATACAACACTGCGATAAAAATCACCTGCTATATAAATCGCACTAAAGTTTTGACATCGAAGAGAATAAGTGATTTGTGCGATTTATAACGAGGCAAAAATATGTTCCCCACTTCTATAAGTGGCGGGTTCCGATTTCAGCAACAGGAGGTGGGCATATATCCCCCTGCCTCGTTGAAACGCCTTGGGTAGTTTTT
>MGOS01000032.1:30651-32323 GCA_001797185.1 Clostridiales bacterium GWB2_37_7 | reverse complement strand
AACAGTTGCAAGAGATGCAGCTAGAGTTAGAACCATCGTAACTGCTGCACACACTAAGGCTGATTTAGATGAAGCCATTGCAGCGTTCGCTAAGGTAGGAAAAGAATTAGGATTGATAAAGTAGGAATAGCCCCTGAGGAGAGTATTTAGGTACTCTCTTTTTTTTGCTAATGTTCACTGTATTTAATGCACTTGTATTTTAAATATAATATAATGAATAAGAAACGGATAATTCTAAGTTAGGATAAGAGTGACTATGGCTAATGAACAAATTAGGCTTTCAGTACATCAAATGGTTGAATTTGCTTTGAAATCAGGCAGCCTGGATGACACCTTTGTAAGCAGCAGTCGAGCAGTACTGGGTACAAGAGCGCACCTTAAGCTTCAGAAGCAAAGAAAGCAAGAGCTTGGCGACAACTATATAAGTGAGCTTAGCCTGAGCTTGCCTGTAGAAAATGAGGGAATTGCTTTCTTGATTGAGGGTCGTGCCGATGGAATAATGCTATACGAGAGTGATGTCATAATTGAAGAAATCAAGAGCACCTACTGCCCTTTAGAGAATATAAGTGAAGATTTTAATCCTATGCATTGGGCTCAAGCCAAGGTATACGCTTATATATATGCTGTACAAAGCAGCTTAGATTTCATTTCAGTACAGCTTACTTATTATAATTTGGACATTGAAGCGCATAAGTCCATAGTTGTTCGCTATAGTATAGAGGAAGTGAAAAGCTTCTTTCATAATATACTGGACAAACTATGGAATTGGTTCATTTTTATTCAGGCAAATATAGAGAGAAGGAATCAATCCATAGCCTTACTGCAATTTCCTTTTGAAAGCTATCGAAAGAATCAACGAGAGTTTGCGGTGGCAGTGTATAAAACCATTTTGGAGGGAAACAGTATATTTGCTCAAGCGCCTACGGGTACTGGCAAAACAATATCTACAATGTTTCCTGCTATAAAGGCTTTGGGAGAAGGACACATATCCAAGATATTCTATTTGACTGCCAAAACAATTACACGTCAGGTAGCGGAGGATACCATAAAACTGCTTATGCAAAAAGGTTTATCTGCCAAAAGTGCTGTTATTACAGCCAAGGACAAGATATGCTTTGAAAAGGAAAAAAGCTGCAAAGCAGAGGAATGTATTTATGCAGAGGGTTATTATGACAGGATAGATGAAGCGATTAGAGATATTTTAACTCAGGACAATATTATGAATAGAGCTTTAATTGAGGAATATGCAAAAAAACATAGAGTATGTCCCTTTGAGTTTTCTTTGGATTTATCCTTTTGGGTTGATATCATTGTCTGCGATTATAACTATGTTTTTGATCCTAGAGCGCACCTTAAGAGGTATTTCGGTGACAACGGCGAAAACAGCAGCAGTGACAGGCAGTATGCATTGCTGGTGGATGAAGCACATAATTTAGTGGATAGATCTCGGGATATGTACTCAACTGAAATAAGTAAAAGTGCTGTATTGGAACAAAAAAGATATTTTAAGAATATCAGCAAGTATTTATATAAAACGCTTACTGACATCAACAAATACTTTATTGACTACAAAAAGACCTTTGACAGCAAGCAGCTGGTGACTCAAGAGCTGCCAAAGGAATTGTGCAAGCTGCTTCGTAAGCTGGCTACTGATTATGAAGAGCTGCTGCAA
>MGOS01000032.1:26964-30630 GCA_001797185.1 Clostridiales bacterium GWB2_37_7 | reverse complement strand
TTGATGAACATTTTATGTGTATCACTCAAAATAGCAAAGATTTAACTGTTAAGCTTTTTTGTACGGATGCCTCCCTCCTATTGCAGGAAAAGATCAAGAAAGCCAAATCGGCTGTTTTTTTCTCTGCCACCCTTTTGCCGGTGAAGTATTATACCCATATGCTGGGCGGCGGTGAAGGCTCTTACACAATGAGAATGGCATCCTCCTTCCCCAGAAAGAACTTAGGGCTCTGTATTGTTAAAGGAGTATCCACTAAATACAAAGATCGGGAAAAAAGCATCAATCAGGTAGCAGAATGTATACACTCAGCTGTGAAGCATAAAAAGGGGAATTATCTTGTATACTGCTCCTCCTATCTATACATGCAGGATATACTGACTGCATTTGAAGAATATAACCATTACTATGATATTCTTGTACAAAGTCAAGAAATGAGTGAGGAACTCAAAGAGGACTTTCTCCAAAGCTTTCAAGCTGATAGAGCCAAGACGATGCTTGGTTTTGCAGTAATGGGAGGTATGTTTTCTGAAGGCATAGATCTTACGGGAGACAAGCTTTCAGGAGCAATTATTGTGGGGGTAGGACTGCCTCAGCTTTGCTTGGAGAGAGACATTATCATGGAATATTTTGACAAGCAAAAGGGCACAGGGTTTGATTATGCATATAAATTTCCAGGAATTAATAAAGTGCAGCAAGCGGCGGGAAGAGTAATCAGAACTGAGCAGGACAAAGGAATTGTAGTGCTTATAGATGACAGGTTTAATCAAGAAGGATACAAGAAGCTCTATCCAAAGGAATGGGAAGGCTATGCTGTTGCAAATAATATAAATAGACTTGAAGAATACATTGCTTATTTTTGGAAGACTTAATTATTCATGATTAATCACAGCTATGCTTCCAATATAGAACCAATACTGTATATTTTTTTGTATGAATTAATCAGTTGACTTATTATAGAATATATAAGGTATAGAAATTTGGTTAGTTCATTAATATCTGTGAGGGGGATGTTGTAGTGTCCATAAATCTAAAAGAAATTGTTGAGAAATATAAACAAGATCAAGAATCAGTTTATAACACTTGGTTTATAGAAAATGATACGAGAATGAAAGCCTTCCGGTCTATCCGCAAGGGTGTTGTTAAAACAATTGAATCAATAAAACGACGAAGCTTTGGAAATGATTTTAAGGGGTCCTCCTTAGAATTTGTATTAAGCTGTATTACAGAACAAAAGCAGGTTTTTGAGGGTGCAGCTCATCCTTTTTATTGGAAGCCAAAATTGAGAATACCTGATATATATGAAAATGAGACTAATAAATTGCTGTTTGGGCAGTTTTTAGAGACATGCTTATCTTCAAGTTCACCTGAAAAGCTTATAAAAGAAATAATTAAGCTTGACAGCTATAAAATAAAAGGACTGGGACCGGCGGTAGCTAATATACTTTACTTTATACATCCCACCATATTTCCTCCGTTTAATACAGCCATTGTAAATGGATTCAATTTAATCTTTAATGACAAGAAAAAATTGGGATCATGGCAGCAATATCTAGAAATGAGAGAGGTTATCATAAAAACCAATGAGGAGCTTCAACCATTGATATCTAAGGATCTAGGAGCTATTTCGGGATTGTTGTTTGATGTTGGCGTCGGTAGAATAGCATTAGATGAAAATTGGGAAGCTGTAGTAGGAATAGAAAAAGAGAAGCTGGAAAAGCTTCTGAAAAAACGCCATATTGAGGTTGAGAATGAACTATATGAAGAGAATGAGCACTTAAAAATGCAGATACTCCTTACTGAAGTTGGTGTTCGACTTGGTTATGATGTCCATGTTGCAATCAATGATAGGAGTAAATCAATAAACGGCAAGAGCTTGGACTTTATGACTGTACCAGAGCTTCCACCCTTAGAATTAAATCAAGATGTAAAAAAAACAATATCTTTGATTGATGTCATATGGATAAAAAAAGATACGCAGCAAATTGAGTGTGCATTTGAAATAGAAAAGAGTACTTCGATATATTCAGGCATACTTCGTTTGTTAGATTTATCATCATCTTTGGGTGATAGGCACTATAACTTTTTTTTGGTCGCTCCTGATTCTCGTGAAAAAGAAATAATAGCGCAACTAAAAAGACCTGCATTTAAAGATATTGAGAGTATGTCCTTAAGATATATATTGTTCTCAGAGTTAAGGGAGAGTTGTGATGCTTTATGTAAGTTTGGAGACGATTACAAGATATTATTTAAGGTTGCTAAAGGAAATTGTTCCAGCTAACACAAATTATTAGTTGATTATTATAAAATAATAACATATAATGTATATATAACCTAGTAAACAAATAGGATTAATATGATAAAGCGTTAATCAGGGAGAGCAAATCATAGCAGCATTACAGAGAGAGGTTTGTACGTTGAAAGAACCTTATGGGGAAAATAATTGAAGTGCCCCTGTGAACATAATTTAGTTTATGACATAGAAAATCAATAGTGTATATAATAACAGGTATATTTTTGTATAGAAGATAAATAAAAATAGTTCAAATTATAGGAGGAAAAAGATGAGAATAGAATCATTATTAATTCATGGCGGAATAGATGGAGATGAAAGGACTGGGGCAGTGAATGTTCCGATATATCAAACCTCAACCTATAAGCAGCCTTCCTTTGGAGTACATTCAGGCTATGAGTATTCCAGAACAGGTAATCCAACAAGAGAAGGTGTAGAAAAACTCATTGCAGATTTGGAGGGTGGAGTTGGTGGACTTGCTTTTGCAAGTGGTATGGCAGCAACTACAGCAGTAATTACATTGTTCAAAAGCGGCGATACGGTTTTGATATCTGATAATCTCTATGGAGGAACCTTTAGAGTATTAGACAAGGTGTTCAAGAACTTTGGTATTCAATATCAGATAGTTGATACTTCAAATCTGGTTGATGTAAAAAATGCATTAGAGGCATTGAAAGCGGAAGGCAGGGTTAAAGCTATTTTTATTGAGACCCCTACCAACCCACTTATGGATATTACCGATATAAAGGAAATCGCCAAGCTTGCCAAGGAATATGGGGCTTTGACTATAGTTGATAATACCTTTATGACACCCTATCTTCAAAAGCCTTTGGAGTTAGGTGCAGATATAGTAGTCCACAGTGCTACCAAATACTTAGGAGGACACAGTGACTTAGTAGCTGGACTTGTGGCAGTAAAGGAGCAAGAGCTTTGGGAAAAGCTGCATTTCATACAAAATGCCACAGGAGGAGTGCTAGCTCCCTTTGATTCATTTCTATTAATTAGAGGAATCAAGACACTTGGTGTTAGAATGGATAGGCACAATGAAAACGCAATTAAAATAGCTAATTATTTAAAAGAAAATGAAAATATAATTAAGGTATTTTATCCCGGGCTGGCGGAGCATCCAGGACATGAGATACAAAAGGCACAGGCTAAAGGCTTTGGTGGAGTCATATCCTTTGTATTAGATGAAAAGGTTGATTATAAGAAATTCCTGACTAGTCTGGAACTTGTAACCTTTGGGGAGAGCTTAGGCGGCGTGGAGTCGCTCATATGCCATCCGGCATCTATGACTCATGGATCAATACCTTATGAGCTTAGACAAAGTGTAGGCATAGTAGATAATCTAATCAGATTGTCAGTGGGTATAGAGA
>MGOS01000032.1:16804-26951 GCA_001797185.1 Clostridiales bacterium GWB2_37_7 | reverse complement strand
AATAGAGGATCTAGGCCATGCATTTAAGGAGGGAAAGATAAATGACTAATGTTGAAAGCTTTACACTTGATCATACAAAGGTAAAGGCACCTTTTGTTAGAAAATCCGGAGTAGAGGAAAGAAATGGTGTAAGGGTTTCCAAATTTGACTTGAGATTATTGCAGCCTAACAT
Source organism: Clostridiales bacterium GWB2_37_7 (assembly GCA_001797185.1). Lineage (GTDB taxonomy): Bacteria > Bacillota > Clostridia > Lutisporales > Lutisporaceae > GWB2-37-7. The sequence goes on along the minus strand of MGOS01000032.1, from coordinate 26,779 downwards.
AGAAGAAATGCCAACGGGTGCTATTCATACACTGGAGCATTTTATAGCTGGCTTTATGAGAGAAAAGCTGGATGGAGTCATAGATATTTCTCCAATGGGCTGCAGAACAGGCTTTTATATGATAACCTGGGGAGATGTAGCAATTAAAGAAGTTATAGATGCATTGAATTACTCTCTTGAAAGGGTATTAGAGCAGGATGAGGTGCCCGCGGCAAATGAATTGCAGTGCGGCAACTATAGGGATCACTCATTAATCGGTGCCAAGGAATTTGCAAAGCATGTATTAGATAAAGGTATAAGTGATGAAATATATAGATAATATTAGAAATCTAGTAATATTGAGTTAATTGCTTATAATATATTGAAATAATAATGTATCTCCATAATTTCTTCACACAAATCAATTATTATAGTTTTAGTAATAAGTGAAAGGGAGGAGATACGCTAGTCTGTCAAAACTGTTTCAACTTTTTTGGAGTAGATAAAGTTTAAATGGTAAAAGGTGGATGCAGTTCTTTTCCAATATTTAATAAAAGTACAAAAGATAGTTAATTTAAGTTAGATTACAAAAAATCATAACGCATATTTTATGGGCTGAATGAGTTAGTGATTCAGCCCATTTTTCCTGTAGAATTTAATATTATAAGTATTTATAAAGGAGATTTGCTAGTGATAAAGAGAAACGATATAATCCTTATTATGTCCATTTTATTAATTAGTATTTTAGGGATCTATGCTATAAGAATGCTGGATAACGGATATACTGGTAAGACAGCTGTAATTATTATTGATGGTAGTGAGGTATCTAGAATTCCAATTGACAATACATCAGAAGAGAAAACGGTTAGCTTTAATTTTAGGGATAATGTAGGTTATTTAGATATAAAAGATGGTGCTGTAAGAATGAAAGAGATGGATATAAAGATATGTCCTGAGAAGATATGCTCTGAAACAGGCTGGATCAGTAAGTCCTATGAGTCAATCGTATGTTTGCCTAATAGGATAGTTGTTAATATTGAAAATGGAAAAGCTGTAGAAGACGATAATAACTTAGTTGATGATATCAGCAGTTAAAATACTTTGATAGAAAATTATAGGTATTTTTTGAGACTACACAATATCTCCATAATTATAGTGTATATTCATATCATTAGAGGGAGGTTTTGTAATGGAAAATAAAAATTATGATGATGGAAATAATAATAACAAGAGTGCTGGTCATATGAAGCATGGATTACTAATGCTGTTATGTTGTCTATTGCCGATTGCTTTAATTGCAGCACTACCTTTACTCGGTATAAAGATAGGCGTTTTAAGCGGCTTGGTATTTCTACTTTGCCCTTTGATGCATATAGGCATGATGTTTTTTATGAGGAAGTCCGGAGAAGGACAATCTTGTCACGGAAGCAATAAGCCAACAGAGAATAGTCTAGAATAAAGGTGTGGTACTATAGGATGCTGTGGAGGCGGATATGATAACCGCTTAGTGAAACAGGATTTGAGTTGATGCAAGTACTTCCTATAGTCGGGGCTCTATATTATATTTTAAAGGCTGCTTTATAGAGGCAGCCTTTAAATTTTAGGAATTGTATTAATCTGGAGGTAGGTTATGGATAAAAAAACCGAAATAATTAGAAAAAGATATGATAGAGCATCCATATTTTACGACTTGATGGAAGCTCCTATGGAAGTAATGGCATTAAAAAGATGGAGAATAGAAGTTATGAAGCTGCTGAAGGGCAGAGTACTGGAGATAGGGGTCGGGACTGGCAAAAACATAGAATACTATCCTAAGGATTTAGACATCACTGCTATAGATTTCAGTGAAAAAATGTTAGCAAAGGCAAAGGTCAAAGCAGCTTTATATGACAAAAAGGTGGACTTAAGGCTTATGGATGCACAACATATGGATTTTGCTGATAATACTTTCGATACCGTTTTTACGACTTGTGTTTTCTGTTCTGTACCAGATCCAATTGTAGGGCTTAAGGAAATAAGACGTATTTGCAAGCCTGATGGAAAAATTATTATGATAGAGCATGTAAGAAGTGAAAAAAAGGTGCTAGGGCTCATCATGGATGTCCTTAATCCCTTGGTAGTAAATTCTTATGGGGCGAATATAAACAGAAAAACATTGGAGAATATTAACAAGGCTGGCTTTGATGAAGTTGAAGTCGAGGTCGAAAATCTATTTAAGGATATCGTTAAGAAAATAATAATATATAATAAAAAGTATTAAACGGTTCATTGTATTTATTCTTTAAGATTTTTTCATTTAATATTTATCTTCCACAATTCCTCCATAATATTGAATTATTATGAGTATATAAAATAAATATTGTATACAGATAAAAGCTTGGTGTTTCCAAGCTTTTATTTGTTATGATTTTAGAATATCAGGGAATACAATCGTGAAGGTAGTTCCTATATTCAATTCGCTCTTAACGGATATTCTTCCCCCATGAGCCTCAACAAATGCTTTTGTAATCGTAAGTCCAATTCCGGAACCGCCGGTATTTTTTGTACGGGATAAATCACTTCTATAGAAACGCTCAAAAATAAAAGGCAAATCTTTTTCAGGAATTCCTATGCCATTATCAATAACTTTAATTATGATATTCTGATTTTGTTTGGTTAAGACAACTTCTACTTTGCCATTGATCCTTAAATGATTATACGCATTTGACAGAAGGTTATTCATAATCTGCTTAAACTTATCTTTATCTATTTCTGCATTTATTCCTGAAGTTATTTGACCAATTAATTCGGTATTTTCTTTCGTAAAAAGGGGTTCAAAAGTCTCTATTATTTTTTCTAATTCTGTAGAAAGATTTACATTACTTATTTGTAAATCAGTATTTATTTGCTCTAATTTTGCCAAATTGCGGAGATCACCTACCAGCTTTATAAGCCTATCAATTTCCTCATTGAAGATTTCAAATCTTTCTGTAGTTGGTTCCCATATACCATCGATAAAAGCTTCTATATGAGTTTTAAGTGTAGTTAATGGAGTTCTTAATTCATGTGCCATATCAGTGGTTAATCTTTTTCTAAGCATCTCCTGTGCTTTCAGGGTTTTTGCCAAATAATTGATTGAATTTGATAGTTCATCAATTTCTTTTGTGCTTGTTTTGACAACAGCTTTTACTTCAAGGTTTCCAGCCCTCATTTTATTGGATGTTTCTGTTATCTTAGCAAGTGGACTAGAAAGCTGTCTTGAAATAATAATACTGATTATGAGTCCAAAAAATATAGCAATAAGGGCTGATATTATAAAAGAATAGTTTAAGGTATTTATAAAGGTAATGGAACTGGAAGATAGGTAGGATGTGTCGAAGTAACCAACAGTTATGGTACCAATGACATTATCCTCCGCTGTTAATTTATAGTTATTTTCGGTATATTTACCAACATCCATTCCAGCAGAATTCTGCATCTTGGAACCCATCATATTCTCCATCATGCCTTTAAGCTGCATATGCAAATTGCCGGAATTATAGACAACCTTGTTATTTAAATCTTTTATTTCAATATATAGCTCTTGAAATGCAGCATATCGCTGTATCTCATCTTGGTCAATGCCCGAAAAAGTATTTTGTTCGCTATATAAATCTTCTGCAATTTTGATGGCATTATCAATTTTTGACTTATGTTCATCAATTAAATATTTATTAAATTCCTTGCCTATAATATAATTTGAGATCAAGCTTGCTAGAATAATTGATCCTAAAACAGCAAGCATAAAACCCAAAGACAGCTTTTTCATCAAAGATATTTTCATAGAGCTGCCTCCGTTGAGATATTTGCAAATTTATATCCGATACCATAAATAGTCATTATATATTTTGGTTCTTTGGGATTGTCTTCAATTTTTTGACGAATGGTTTTAATGTAGGTATCTACAGTTCTGTCAAATCCTTCATAATCCATTCCAAAAGCTTTTTCAACCAAATGCTCTCTTGAAAACACCTGCCCTGGGTTTATGAGTAGAGTAGTTAATATTTTGAACTCACTGGTTGTAAAGCTTACTGTATTGCCTTGCTTTTTCACAACCATTCTTTGAATATCCACCTCTAAATCGCTATTATTAAAGGTTAGGACATCAGCAAGTGGGTTTTGGTCTCTATAAGTTCTCCGCAGCAATGCTCTTACCCTTACAACCAATTCGCGGGCACTAAAGGGTTTTGTTAAATAATCATCGGCGCCTATAGAAATTCCTTCGATTCGCTCATCCTCATCTGCTTTTGCTGTCAGCATAATAATAGGAATATTAGAAGTTGCTCTAATTCTGCGGCAGACTTCCTCACCGGATAAATTAGGCAGCATCAAATCTAAAACTAGAAGGTGAACATCTTCCTGCTTTAATATTTTAATGGCTGCTACACCATCCATTGCAGTAATCACTTCATAGCCTTCTTTTTCAAGATAAGCTCTTACAACATTAAGAATATTTTTTTCATCATCTACAACCAATATTTTGTAGTCCTTATTCACATTAATCACCTCTTGTCTATTTAATTATACATTATTATTCTGTAAAAATATTAAAAAACATGAGATTTTACTCTACTATTTATATGTAATAATATAGCCTTCATTTTGATATGTAAAGTAGAAATGCTCCATAATTTCTACATATTTGGTTGGTATACTCTGGATACATAAAGAGAGCGAGGTGACCAAATTTGATTTTTATTGCACTTTAAAGCTGAATAATATTTTATTAAGTTATATAGCTAAAAGATCTAGGGGGAGTTAATATGACGAATTCAATTAGGAAAAAACTGATTATGGGTTTTTCTGTAATCTTAATAATTATGACAATAAGTACAATATATAATTTAAATACATTCAAAAATAATAAGAACTTCATAAGTCATATCAAGGATGAATCTATAGTAGAGCTTAAATACGCTACAGAAATGAAAAACGAAATTATTCAAACAAGATTATATTTGACTGACGCAAATATGTCTAATAATATGAGTGCGTTGGAAAAAGCACGACAACACGCTGAACAATTTAGAGAAATAGCAAGTGCATTTGTTAAATTCAACAATGATTATTCGGAGACGATAAATTCCTTAAACGACTCTTTTGATAAATTCAACAATTATGGGAAAAATATGATGGGTACATATATGACAAATGGTCCTGATACCAACAAGCAGATGATGAAAGAATTCGATGCCCTAGCCAATGAAGTATATGAAAAAGCTGCAGAAATGCAAAATAGTACTCAAGCAGACTTAGATATTGATTTAACTGAGATGCAGTCAAGTATGGATTCTAGCTTTAATAGAGGAATAGCAGTTACTGCGAGCATTATAATATTATCACTTATTATAGCTATTTTTATTTCGAAAGGAATAAGCACTCCAATAAATAATCTTCTCCGTATTTTTCATGAGTTGGAAAACGGTGGTGGAGACTTAACAAAAAGAATTAATATTAAGTCAAACGATGAGATCGGTAGAATGGCTATAGCCTTTAATAAATTTATGGATACCTTAGAGCAGATGGTTTACAAAATAAAACAAAGTTCAGATACTTTTACGCTGATTTCTACCGACTTAAGTGAAGGTGGAGTAAAAACCAGTGAACAGATTACCATGCTTAATGACAATATGATTAGGGTAAGAAGTGATTCTGAAAATATAAAATTTGCTATAAACCAAGTAACTGAAAGCATCCTAGAAATTGCAGCTTCTTCTCAAACCTCGGCAATTGATGCACATGCCATTAGTTTTGCGGCAGGTGACATAAATACTTTATCTCAAGATAGTAGTAAATATGCAATAGATGCAAAAAATAAAATGCATTTAATACAAGAGGGATCAAATAGGACTGTTTCTATTACGCAAAGCCTGGGAAAGGAAGCAGACAAGATTGGAGATATCATTGATACTATAAAAGCAATAACTGATCAAACAAATTTACTAGCTTTAAATGCATCCATTGAAGCTGCCAGAGCCGGAGAAGCTGGTAGAGGTTTTGCTGTTGTAGCAAATGAAATAAGGAGTCTTGCAGAAAACAATAACGAATCCGCTAAATCAATTGAGGTTCTTATCTACAATATACAGAGTATGATTCAGCAAACAATAAGTGCTACTGCAGATGTAGGCTCCAGTATTATTGAAGGAACGCAAATGGTAGATACGGTAGTCAATAAGCTCGAAAGTGTTTCACAAGGACTCAATGGAATAAACAATAAAATACGAAGCATAGCAGCCTTAACGGAAGAACAAGGTGCATCAACTGAAGAGCTATCTGCTGTCATGGAATCTATAAACACAAGCAACAATGAGATTTCAAACTCAATTTTAGAGATTGCCTCGAGCATAGATGTACAGACAAATACAATTAAAGCTTTAAGTACAACTGCATCTGAATTACATGAATCTGCTGCGGAGCTTAAGGGACTCGTTCATAATTTCAAAGTTAAGACAGCGTGAAATAATTAGAAAACTTGGAATCAGATTGAAGCCTTCCAAAGCAAATGAAATCTAAAAAACCTTATAGAGATAAATACCGAGTATAGAGTTAATATTTAGGAGTTTCCTCAATATTAACTTTTTTTTGGATTAAATTTTACAAGATTATCATGAAGGATATTGTTATTTTCTAGGGAATTATTAATACGAATATGAAATATCTGTTTTATATCCATTATGAGTATATCAAAATTTCATTTGAGTGCGTTGCTTCTTTTAATAGCACTATATAAGGGGTGAGTATGGGTGTTGGAAGAGATAAAAATTAAATCCTTTGAGAGAGACGATCGTGTAAATATAAAAAATTTTGCCAGGGAAATAAATCATCTAGACAAGCTGGAATTAAGCATTCCAGAACAGTTATTTGAATATATTCTTTCACAGCCCCACCTTAGGGAAAACATTATTTTGGCATACCACAAGGAAACCCTGGTTGCCTTTGCGGCGTGCATCAAGAATTCTCAAGAAGGCAAGGAAGCGAGCTTCGAGCTAATAGTGCATCCAAGCTATAGAAACAAGCGCTTGGGGACAATGCTGTATGATAATATTTCGAAAAAAGCAAAAGAATACAATGTAAAGGTTGTAACTGCCTTTGCTAAGGAGCACATGAAGTATTCGGTAAAGTTTTTAGAGAATAGAGGCTTTCAAATTCATAAATATATGTGGAAAATGGATTGCTGCTTACAGGATATAGATTATAGAGCTATGCCTAAGGGTGCATATTATATAAGACGGCTAACTCATGAGGACATAAAAAACTATGTGGATATCATGAATGCAGGCTTCAAAAAAGAAGGCGATGTGTTGTATAATGAAAATAGCTTCCAAATACTTCTTTCAAATCCTGATGAGTATGTATTCTTTATAGTGCAGCAAGGTAAGGTTGTCGCTACAGCGGCAATAGGCTTGCAAAAGGATATAAACAGGGGCTATATACATAATGTGACCGTATGTCGTGCGTATAGAGGTCAAGGCTTTGGAAAAATCGCATTAACCCACTGCATAAACAAGATAAAAGAGGCAGGACTATATAAGGCGGCATTGAATGTTGACGGAGAAAATAAAAATGCGATGAGCTTATATGAAAAAATTGGCTTTGTGGAAGTAGATACAGATATAATGTTTAAGCTGGAGTTACAATATACTATTTAAAGATCTTATATATTTTGTAGAATATTATGTTACTTAGGAGAAGCTGTATGCAAGCATTTACGATAAATGATATAAAAGCTTTTGCAGAGACTTTACAGGAGCTGTACAAGGTATTTTTTAAAAAATATCCTTTTATAAAACCGATATTGATAAAGGCATTGTTGTACGATAATGGCAACTACAACTTATTGATAACAGAAAATAAGCTGGTAATAGCTAAATACTCTGTTTATAAAAGCAGCCAAGGCTTTATTATTGAGAGAAATATTAAAAGCACGATTAACATGAGATTTGAAGTTGAGACTTCAGCTATAGTGGATATTTTGGACAATAAGCAAGAATATAAGAAAAAGCCATACAAGCTTTTTAAATATTTACCCGGAATTATTAAAGGGCTGACAGTATCCAACCAAAGACTAAATGTTGATGTGCTGGAGGGTCAGAAGGTTTTACTGCGCCCTTATGAAGAAACTGATATGCCATATTTGTTAAACTGGTACAATGATTATGAATTAAACAAACTGGCAGGATGGAGCAGCGGTAAGACAAGTGCGTCCAAGCTTAAATACAATATGTCCAGAAGCTTTGGTTCTGATCCGATGAATCTGATGATAGATGATTCGAATGGAAAACCCATAGGTACCATACAACTATACGATTTTAATGATCATGACAAAAGCTGCAAGCTAGGGATTAGAATCGGTGACAAAAACTATTGGAGCAAAGGCTATGGCGGAGACGCTGTAAATACGATTGTTGAGTATGCTTTTACGACCATGGATATGTATAGAGTTGATTTGAGAGTATATGAATACAACGGAAGAGCTGCTCACTGTTATGAAAAATGCGGCTTTAAGCTGGAGGGCAGAAGTAGGAAATCTGCATATATAGACGGCGAATACTACGATGAACTCTTAATGGGCCTTTTAAAAAGTGAATTTATTGCTAATAAAGCCGATTAATGAAAAAGACTTGGGATTTCCCAAGTCTTTAATTTTATCTTGTTGTCATATCTTTAAAGTCGTGAACAAGATCGGTTACTCTAAAGTAAGCATTTCTACTGCTTCTAGATATCCTTTTTCTTGTTTTGGAGCTCATTGCAGGAACCAACACCAATCCGGCCAAAGCTCCGATCGCACCTAGTTTCATTATTCCCATTGAGTTTTTGCGCATGATCACATAACTCCCTTCGCAAATGAATTTTGTTATATTATAGGTTTTGATTTTTGACATTAAATAAACATGCAAATAGTAGCAGAGCAAATAATAATATCAAGGTATAGGTTGAAAAGGCTTTAATTAGTTAAAGAAAAATATCAGCTTAAGTAATGAGAATGTTCCTTGTGGTGCTTAATGAAAATAAACAGAATTTTTTGCAATATATGCAGTATACTACTTGTCAAAAAATGAAAAAATAAAGGAATTATTGCATTGTTATAGAATATTAACATATTGTTTGTATAAAAGGTTTCTATTATATAGGATGTGAAATGCATCATGTCAAATTTATATAGAATAGAAGTAAATTTTTCTATGCATAACAAAAATTTAAATATTAGGGTGATTGTTCAATGAATGAACAGGAATTATTATTTTCAATGGATATTGGCACCAGGTCAATTGTTGGGATTGTTGGATGCCATGATGGTGAAAAATTTAATATAATCGCTTATGATATAGAAGAGCACAAGGAAAGAGCGATGTATGACGGTCAGGTTCATGATATTGAGCTTGTAGCAAAGGCTGCAGGCAAGGTAAAGCTGCGCCTGGAGGAGAAGCTTGGAATTAAGCTTAGAAACGTTGCCATTGCAGCAGCAGGCCGTTCTTTGAAGACTCATAAGGTATTTATCGAGAGAATAATAGAAAAAGGATCAGAAGTCGAGAGGGATACAATTAGTAGTCTCGAGATAGAAGCCATCCAAAAATCACAGATGGAAATCGAAGAAATGCAGCATGAGGACGGACAGCAATATTATTGTGTTGGCTATGCTGTAGTCAATTATTATCTAAATGGAAGCATCATAGGAAATTTGGAAGGTCACAAAGCAAATAGTATAGGAATTGAAGTCCTGGCTACATTTTTACCCAAAATTGTAGTGGATAGCTTGTATTCTGTTGTATCAAGAATAAATCTTGAGGTGTCCAGTTTAACCTTAGAGCCTATTGCAGCCATGAATGTAAGTATACAGAGTAATTTGAGACTTTTAAATATAGCTCTGGTGGATATAGGAGCTGGAACCTCTGATATAGCTCTGACCAAAAACGGTACGGTATACGCTTTTGCAATGGTGCCTGTTGCCGGTGATGAAATAACAGAAAAGCTTGCTGA
>MGOS01000032.1:5028-16793 GCA_001797185.1 Clostridiales bacterium GWB2_37_7 | reverse complement strand
AAAGGTAAAATAAAGTTTAAGGATATCATGGGAAATCAAATTCAGCTTTCTGCTGATGAAATCATATCCTCTATAGATGCTGCAGTAGAACAGCTTGCCAGGGATATTTGTGATAAAATACTAGAGTATAACGGCAAAGCACCAAGCGCAGTTTTTTTAGTGGGTGGAGGCAGCCTAGTACCTAGGTTGGAAGAGTATATAGCTAATAAACTGCAAATACCTTTGGAAAGGGTGGGGTTAAGAAAAACCTCATTAATTAAGGAATTGAACATTAAAGACAAGAGAATTTCAGGTCCGGAATTTATAACGCCAATTGGAATTGCTATCACCGCACATTTAAATAGACAAAAGGATTTTCTCAATGTATTTGTAAATGACAAGAGTATCAAGATGTTCAATTCAAAATCCTTAAATGTAGCAGACGCTCTTATTTTGGTAGGTTTTAATCCAAGAAGCCTTATTGGGAGAAGAGGATTGCCTGTATCCTTTACGCTAAATGACCAAGTAGAAATAGTAAAGGGCGAACCCGGAGAACCGGCAAAAATTTTTGTGAATGGTGCACAAAGTTCTTTGGACAAGATACTTGCCAATGGAGATAGAATAATTATAGACCCTGCAGTGGACGGCAAAAGCGCAGATGTATATATTAAGAATTATTCCAATCTATTAAAAGGCAAAATTATATATGTAAATAACGTTGAAAAGTCCTTATCACCAACAATAACAGTAAATAGAAAGCCGCAAACTGTTGATTACAAGATTAGCGACAAAGATATTATAGAAGTAAAAACCATCAACACTGTTGAAGAATTACTAAGAGCAATGGAAGTGGATACCGAGGGGATATTAGTAGAAATAAATAATAAGTCTGTAGAAATGAGCAGTTATATTGGCAATGGGGACCATATAAATTGGAGCTATAATAGCAATGCTTTGGATAAGAGCTTCCATCAGGCCCATACAAAGACGATCATTATTACACTTAACGGGGAACAGCTGGTAATAGAGCAAAATAAAGACAGTATGATGTTTTTAGATATTTTCAATCATATAGATATTGATGTTTCAAGAGTTAAGGGGATTAATACTTTAAAATTAAATGGAAGCAATGCAAATTATACAGATTTAATCAAAAACGGAGATATTATTGAAATCAGCTGGGAAAGATAAAAAAGGGCTTCTTTAGAAGCCTTTAAATCTTGGACAAAAAAACTTCATTGTTATGGTATTTTTGGAATATACTTTATTATCACTTTGATTTTTTCAGGAAACAAATTGATGATAAGCTCATCTAAATTAAAGTAAGAAATCATGGGTATAATTTTATAACGAGGCAAAAGATGTCCCCACTTCTATAAGTGGCTGGTTCCGATTTCTGCAATAGGGGGTGGGCATATATTCCCTGCCTCGTTGAAACGCCCGGGTAGGTTTTTTGCAAAAAACACAAAAAACCTTTCAGTAAAATCTTGTTATAAAGTACGTATTAATTTAATCTATATATTATAGCAAAGGAGGTAGTAAAATGAAGGGCTATAAGCTAAGTGTAGGTGGCTTAGCATATATCATTATAGTATTGTTAATCGCAATAGTAGTTGCGGGTGCTGTTGCAGTAGTACAGGGCGAAGAAATCAGGGCAAATATATCAATAAATGGAATTAATGTATCCGGACTTTCAAAAATCGATGCAGAAAAAAGACTTAAAGGGATCCTACAAGATAAAATTGAAAGCTCATTTATATCCTTAAAGTTTGACAGTAAAGAGTGGAAAATTAATTATAGAGACTTGGGATATTCATATAACATAGAGGAAACAGTCAATAAAGCATATGCCATTGGACATGAGGGCGTTTTATTGAAAAAAATCACAGAAACCCTTAGGGCAAGGTTTACGGCTCAAAATTTTGAGCTAGAAAGCAATTATAATAATGAACCAATAAACAAGCTTCTAACGGATATATCTAAGGAAATCAACCAAGAGGTTGTAGATGCTACAATAAAATATACCGGTACGAGTTTTTCTGTTACTGAGGAAAAAATAGGTATTAGACTAAACCAAGAGGATGCTGCATCACTCATCACAGAGCAAATGAATAAGGTAGAGGTTGTAGTGATGGAATTACCTGTAGATATAGTACAGCCAATTGTAAAAAAATCTGATTTAATAGTGATACAGGATAAGCTGGGAGAGTTTTCTACCAAATTTAATGCAGCTGACGCCGACAGATCAACCAATATTAAGGTTGCTACAAATAGTGCAAACAATGTATTGATAAGACCGGGAGAGGTCTATTCTGTAAATGAGACTTTAGGACCACGATTGGCTAAGTACGGTTACAAGGATGCCAAGGTTATAATCAATAATGAACTGGTGCCTGGAATTGGCGGCGGAGTCTGTCAGGTATCTAGCACTTTGTACAACGCAGTGCTGCTGTCAAATTTAAAGGTGATAGAGAGAAAGAATCACTCTTTGACCCTATCCTATGTCGGCTTGGGAAGAGATGCCACCATATCTGGTGATTATATTGACTTTAAATTTATGAATAATACAAATTATCCAATATATATTTATGGAGAAGTAAAAGGCAGCTGGGTAAAATTCACTGTATTTGGTAAAAATGAACATCCCGATAGAATGGTTAAAATTGTTAGCGAAACAATAAAAACAATTCCGCCAACGATAAAGATCATTGAAGATCCAACCTTGCCAGTAGGAACTACGATTGAAGAAAAGAAGTCACATACAGGCTATATCGTAAAGACTCAAAGAATTGTGTATGAAAACGGCAAAGAAATTCTTAGAGATGACCTAGGAACTTCAAATTATCGAGTTGTAAATGGAGTAATAAGAGTAGGAACCAAGGTAGTTCAATCTGTAGGATTACCACTTGAAGATGATATCGCTCCACAGTTCTCACCCATTCTGACAGAAAATAATTGAAGCCTTAAGACTTTGTGGAGGAATGAAGCATTTGCAAAGTCTTTTTCATTTTTATCGTGTTTCTACTATTGAATAAAATTCTTTTTGACTCTAAAATAGATATGTAAATATAACGAGGCAAAAGATGTCCCCCACTTCTATAAGAGGCGGGTTCCGATTTCTGCAAGAGGCGGTGTGCATATATCCCCTGCCTCGTTGAAACGCTCGGGTAGGTTTTTTGTAAAAAATACAAAAAACCTTTCAGTAAAATCTTGTTATAAAGTGGTGGAGAGAATTATGAAAGAAGCATTATATGAAAAAAGCAATAAATGTCCAATATGCAGCAATAGCTTTTATAGTAAAAAAGTCAGGGTATCGGCGTGCCGTATAGATAAAAGATATGAGGATTTCTGTATCTCTTACAAAGATATTAATCCTTTGCACTATGAAATTTTAGTATGTCCTCATTGTGGCTATGCAGCCTCAGAAAATTCTTTTGAAAAGCTAAGTACAAAAGAATTACATGCAATAAAAGACATCTTATCAGGAAAGGTAGTAAATAGGAATTTTTGCGTCGAAAGGTCCACTAATGATGCCTTGGATAGCTTCAAGCTGGCTCTGTTTTTTGCAAAATCTCGAAATGCAAAAAACAGTATTGTTGCAGGATTGGCATTAAAGCTTGCATGGATATATAGAGAAATGAAGGATGAGAGGGAGCATGACTTCCTTTTATATGCTTTGGAAAACTATAGAATAGCCTATGACAAAGAGGATCTACCCTTAGGCAATTTAAATGAGATTTCAGTGCAGTATTTACTTGGAGAACTTTCTAGAAGGTTACATAAGTTTAGTGATGCAGTGTTTTGGTTTAACAAAGCAGTGACAAACCCCGAAAGAATAAATAATCCTAGAATTGAGAAGCTGGCTAGAGAGCAATGGTATGATGCAAAAGAACAATGTAAAAAAATATGATTTTTTTACATATCATCGCAACTTTTTATCGATCCCTGCGTTATAAATAATAGTTAGAAGTTATTTGTATAAAAAGGGAGGTTTTAATTTGAAGAAGGTTGGAATATTTCTAATATTAGCGGGTTTACTTTGTATTTTGGCCTTTGTGTTATATACAATTGCTCTGGAACCGGAGATTCCACTGCTTATCAAGTTTGGAGTTTCGACAGCGATAGTTGGTTTAGTAATTGTAATATCAGTTCTAGTTATTGAAGCTTTAAAGAAAAATAAAAGGGGGAATGAAGATGATCTTAGTAAATATTGATCATGTTCCAGGAAAAAACGTAGAAAAGGTGTTTGGCATTGTAAAAGGAAGTACAGTTCATTCAAAGCACATCGGCAAAGACATCATGGCAAGCTTGAGAACCTTGGTAGGTGGAGAAATAGATGAATATACACAATTGCTGTCTGAAGCAAGAAAGATTGCTGTATCAAGAATGGTTAAAGATGCGGAGAGTATGGGTGCCAACGCAATTTTGAATATTCGTTTTTCCTCAGCCTCAGTAATGCAAAGCGCAGCCGAGATTATGGCATATGGAACTGCGGTATACGTAAGCGAAGAATAACTGCTCAAAGAGCAGTTTTTTTATTATATGCGAAAGTATAACTTTCCTATACAATAATAAGCCTTGATTTAGCTGTCCGTGTCAGAATTTCCTCATTCCATTCGGAAAAGGCACATGGGCTTCAAATGCGGTCGCTGCCGTCTTTGTTCTTGTACAGGGACATCTAATTCCAACTAAAGCAGAAATGACCTGATGCATTTCGTTCTATCTTAATGAATGCAAATTGTTTAGCACGAAATAGAAAGAATGCTGCAAGTTGTGAAAAATATTTTGGATTTATTTCAATATTAATTGATTGAATAGTAAGAAAATTTCAAATAAAATTAAAATAGGTAACAGATACATATGTTGGTAAGCTAGAGTGAATTATAACGAGGCTAAAATATGTCCCCCGCTTCTATAAGCGACGGGTTCTGATTTCAGCAAAAGGAGGTGGGCATATATCTCCCTGCCTCGTTGAAACGCCTTGGGTAGTTTTTTGCAACAAGTGCAAAAAACTTTCAATAAATCTTGTTATAAGCTTATGCTGCATCTTAATTTGTGAGGAGGAACCCCTATGAGCTTAAATAAAACAAAAATACCTGAAATAATAAACAATGTATCAAAAGTAATAATAGGAAAAAGGGAGGTCACAGAAAAGATATTAGTAGCGTTGCTAAGTGGAGGACATGTCCTGATTGAAGATGTACCTGGTGTCGGTAAAACGACGTTGGTACATGCTATCTCCAAATCTATAGGCTGCAGCTTTAAGCGGATACAGTTTACCCCTGACCTGGTACCCTCAGATATAACAGGACTGACTGTATATAATATGAAAAGCGGTGAGTTTGAATATAGACAGGGACCTATAGCCTCGAACATAATTCTAGCAGATGAAATTAATAGAAGCTCTCCTAAGACACAATCCAGTTTACTGGAGGCTATGCAGGAAAGACAAATAACGGTAGATGGCTGCACCTACAAATTGCCAAGACCCTTCATGGTGCTTGCGACACA
This sequence comes from Clostridiales bacterium GWB2_37_7, assembly GCA_001797185.1. Lineage (GTDB taxonomy): Bacteria > Bacillota > Clostridia > Lutisporales > Lutisporaceae > GWB2-37-7. The sequence goes on along the minus strand of MGOS01000032.1, from coordinate 11,303 downwards.
AAATCCGATTGAATATGAAGGTACTTTTCCCCTTCCGGAAGCACAGCTGGATAGATTTACATTGAGAATAAATATAGGGTATCCAAATTTTGCAGAAGAAAAGAAGATACTGATTGCCTATAAGGAAGAGGAGCCCCTAAGCAAGCTGCAAGCAGTCACCTCTGAGACTGAGGTGGAAGCGATGCAGATGGAAGTAGAAAAGGTATTTGTAGATGAAGACTTACAGGATTACATGATACAAATTACACAGTTAACCAGAAATCATCATGATATCTATTTGGGCTGCAGCCCAAGAGCTACACTTGCCTTATTCAACGCAGCCAGAGCACTTGCATATATAAGGGGCAGAGAATATGTTATTCCTGATGATATAAAGGAGCTGGTTTATGCAACCTTGACTCACAGATTGATACTTAAGTCAGAAGCAAAGATACAGGGCAAGGATGAGCATTCGGTACTGTCAGAGATCGTTAAATCTATCCGTGTACCAGTGGTAAAATTATATGATTAAGGTAAATAAGCCTCCTTTTATACTGCTGGCAGTATTGATTATTACAGCTTTATTTGTGGGAGGCGTGTTTATATATAGTCTAATTACTACACTTCTTTCTATTATTTTACTTTCATATCTAAGTGGAAGAAGCATATATAAAAACCTAGTAAACATTTTGTGGAAAAACAACGATAAGGTACAAGTTGGCGACAAAGTAAAAATTGAGCTGGAATTTTATAATTCCGGTATTTTCCCTATTCCATATTTTAAGGTTAAGACAAATTTCTCCAAGAGACTTACAGGTGAGCCGGAGCATGATCTAGTCTATTCAATTATGCCGGCATCTAAAACAATAATAGGCAAGGAATTTGTATGCAAAAATAAGGGGATATATCAGATAGGATATGCAGAGGTAGAATTTGGAGATGCGATGGGGATATTTAAATGGAAAAAAACCTTTGAAGCAGAGGTGTCCCTCTATGTTTATCCAAAGCTGCATCATTTAAAAAGCTTAAATATACCTTTTAGGCAGAATTTTGGTACAGTTCCTGTAAATCATAGTGCCTATGAAGACTTTGCCAGTGTAAGAGATATCAGAAAATACAATACAGGAGACAGCTTTAAAAAAATTCACTGGAAGCTTACTGCCCATAAGGGTGAGTTCTTTGTAAAGAATCTGGAACTCAATGCTACAGCGGATATCAATATATTTTGGGATTTATATCATAAAAACTACATTGATGAATTTTCCGATGAAATTGAGGAGCTAGGAGCTGAATGTTCTGTATCTATCATCAGATATGCACTGAACAACAATATGTCAGTCAGCCTCTATGCAAAGGGTCAAAATGCAATCAGACTGAGCGGAACAGGGATTGCAAGGTACCCGGAGTTTTTGGACCAGATAACCAAGGCAGAGGTAATTGGTGATACCCAAGTTTGGGATTTGGTAAAAAAAGAGTCCCAAAAGTTAAATTTGGGTGCAACAGATATCGTTGTAACTCCTCAAATAGATGATGTTGCTTTGGATGTGCTTTTGGGCTTCAAGGCAAAGGGTATAGAGTTTACTGTTATATATCTATGCAGCAGTAAAGAGCCGGTTAACAGCAATGTAGAAGCCTTAAAGCAAAGAGGAATAATGGTTAACACCTTATCTCCAGTTGATGATGTGAGATCTGTATTGGGAGGCAGTTAGCATGAATAAAAGGCTATTGGAATTTATATTTTTTATTGTACTAATAACTGTCATGGTAATGAGCTTGAATTTGGCAATAGCGGACTCCACAGGAATGGATATTAGGACTTCAGATCTGCTAAAATATACATTTCTAGTTGTACTTACAACAGCGATTCTGATTAAGGTCCCCATAACCTTATTAGCTGTAGCAGCCGTTGCAGTAGGGGGTGGCTTGTTTGCTTATGTCAAGAAATGGGTGCTTCCATCGGATGTCCTACTTTACTTCAGTGGTTTCTTCACATGGCTGCCTCAGTATATTGTTGGCTATGAAGCCTTCGATCTGAAATATTCATTGGTATTTGCTATTATTTATATGCTATTGGTCACACTTATCATTTGCTTAATTGTATTTAACAAAAAAAGCTATGGACTCTTAGTAGCACTGGGGGGCAGTGCCTTTACATTTTTCTGGTTTATATACGTATCAAAGGCGAGATTATATCTTTTTTACTACTTATTTGCTGCTCTCGTTCTATATTCCTATAATGTTTATGAGCAAAAGAAGCTGGAATGGATGAATGCAGAAAGCAAAACAGACAAAAACATAGAAATTAAATGGGTTTTCAATGCATTGATAATCATCCTTATTTCAATAATGATATCTCAATTTGCTGTATTGGATATAAAGCCGTTGAAGTGGGATTGGCTCAATGAGAAAACCTTTCAGGCATTTCCATTTATAGAGAATTGGAGAAACGATAACTATGACAACTTAGGCTTCGGCTTTGGTTCGACCTATGGTATTGATGCAGCCGGTTATAAAACATCAAGATTGGGTGGTCCTGTCAAGCTTTCAGAAAAAGTCATGCTTATTGCAGAAACAGATTCTAGAGAAAATATATACTTGAGAGGGTCTGTTAAGGATTTTTATACTGGAAGTAGCTGGCGTAAAACTGAAAAGAGTAATGTCCAATATACAGCCGATTCTGAAATACCTTTGCCCTTTAGCAATGTATCTGCATATACCAGAGAAATAACTATAACCCATCAGAATCTGACAACCACTACAATTTTTGCACCGAATACTTTATCAAAGGTACAGCGCGAATCAATAAAATACTTTGTAGATGAGGATAATGAAGCCTTCCTTTCCAGGAACATTTCAAAAAAAGAAAAATACACAGTGATAATCAAAATACCTGATGTTGATATAAATAAATTGAAAGAAATAACGACAGCAAGCTTATCACCGGACATATATAAGCAGCTGCCTGATAATATTTCACAGCGTACAAGAAAGCTGGCCCTTGACATCACATCAGGATACAACAATGATTATGATAAAGCAAAAGCCATAGAAAAATATTTAAGAGATAATTTCAGGTACACCTTAACTCCATCAGTAGTGCCTAAAGACTCAGAGTTTGTAGACTATTTTCTGTTTGAGGGAAAGGAAGGCTACTGCGTTTATTTTGCAACTGCAATGTCAGTGCTTTTAAGAGCTGTAGATATTCCAAACAGATATGTAGAGGGATTCTTGGCTAAATATGAAAATTCAAATATCAGAAATGTTAAGGGAACAACTGCACATTCCTGGGTAGAAGTAAACTTTGGCGATTATGGCTGGTTAACCTTTGAAGCTACTCCTGCATATCCATTAACTGGCTACAGCAGACAAGGTGAAGTACCGACTGCACCGATAGCGGAATCAGATCCCATTGAATCTTCAGCTCCAATAAAACCAATAGATACTGATACTAGGGCAAAGGATTTAGATGAAGAGGTAGAAGCCGGTGGGCGTACTGATTTACAGCAGACAAAAGAAATTTCTATAATTGCACGCATAATTTTAGCAATCCTTGCCATATTATTATTGAGGATTTCTTATTTGGTACTCAAGAGAACATACAATGAGCTGAAATTAAGAAAATCATCAGGTAAGCAGTATTCCACGGAGTACTTTAAAGACGTTCTGAGATATTTAAAGAAAATCAATGTAGTATTGCTAAACGAAGAAACCATGCGTGAATATTGGTCTAGGGTTAAATATACCCTGGATCAGGATTATCAAAATGGAGATGATATAATCAGACTGTTGGAAAAGCTTAGGTACAGTAATGAGAATATTGATGACAGTGCAAGAAATGAGCTTGAAGAATATAGGAAGAAGTTAAAAAAATTCGTAACTTCAAGATTAGGCACGATAAAAGCTTTAATAAGCTATTATATCATTGGATTATAGTTTGAATATTTTGATCTATAGTGTTATACTATTGATAGTAAAAAAATAATGCGCGAGTGACGGAATTGGCATACGTATACGATTCAGGTTCGTAGTTTTGAGGGTTCAACTCCCTTCTTGCGCACCACTTAAAATATAATCGCCTGTGATTAAAATATCACAGGCTTTTTGTTTTATATTCCTCTCCCCAACGGCACATTGAATCAAGAACCGGCTTGAGACTCAGCCCCATTTCAGTGAGAGTATATTCTACTTTCGGCGGCACTTCGGCATAAACCTTACGTTCCACAAGGCCGTCTTCCTCCATGGCTCTGAGCTGCTGAGTTAGTACTTTTTGACTTATTGTTTCAATTGATTTTTTTAATTCACCGAATCGCTTAGTGCCATCAATTAGGTCTCTTAATATCAAAACCTTCCATTTATCTCCTATAAGCAACAGAGTTATTTCGACCGGACATGGCGGTAGTTCTTTTCTCATATATAATTCCTCCAATAGTTACTACAAGGTAAGTATAGCACAATAAAGTGCTTACTTGCTAAAATATACTATTGAAATTATTATATACTTGTGGACAACAAAAATCAAATTAGGAGATGATGAATATGAATGAAATAGTAAAATTTTTAAATGAAAACTCTGTTCACTATTTAGGCACAACTGACAAAGATGGTAAACCAAAAGTAAGGCCTTTTCAGTTTATGCTTGAAAAAGAAGGAAAGTTGTTTTTCGGCACTTCAAACCAGAAAGAGGTCTATAGAGAAATCAAGGATAATCCTTATGTAGAGCTTTGTGCTTCTTCACAAAGCTATGAATGGATAAGATTATCAGGAAAAGTTGTGTTTTCAGATGACTTGAACATTAAAGCTGATATAATTGAGCATAGTCCTATAGTGAAATCAATTTATAAAACACCTGATAATCCGGCATTAGAGATATTTTATCTTGAAAATGCCAAAGCCGTAATTGCTGATTTTTCCGGTCAACCGCCAAGAACAATAAATCTATAGATTGTTAAAATATTAGAAGTTTTTTTTCAAACGTCAAAACTATCCGGTTAAAATAAAATCACATTTTACATTTACCGGAGTGATGAATAATAAAACCTGTACCGCATTATAAAATGAATACGGATACAGGTTTTTTATTATGCCAAATTTAAGAAGTAGCTATGAACTCTCAAATCGGATGTTAATTCAGGATGAAATGAGGTTACCAGCATATTGTCCTGTTGTGCTGCGACGATATGATTATCAACCGTTGCCAATATATCGACATTTTTCGCTACGCTCTCAATATAAGGAGCTCTGATGAATGTCATGGGTACCTCACCGATACCCGTAAATTGTCCGTAAGTATTGAAGCTTCCAAGCTGACGTCCATAGGCGTTTCGCTTTACCTCTATATCCATTGCGCCTAAGTGAACGTTATTATCATTTACAATGGTTTTTGCCAGCAATATCATACCGGCACAAGTACCAAAAACAGGTAAACCCTCTATAATCAGCCGTTTTAAATCATCAAGAATATTAAGCTCGTGCAGCAGCTTACCCATGACGGTACTTTCTCCACCCGGTAAAATTATTCCATCAATCTGATTAGCAGTTAAGTCGGATTTTTGCCTGATTTCAATGCAGTTAACGTCTAGCTTCTGTAATGCATCAATGTGTTCTGCAAAAGCACCCTGAACTGCTAAAACGCCAATTGTTTTCTTCATTATATACCTCGTTGTGCCATCAGTAATTCAATTTCTTGCTCATTTATTCCAACCATGGCTTCGCCTAGATCTTCGGATAACTCAGCTAGGATATTTGGATCATTATAATTCGTAACGGCCTTTACGATTGCCTGTGCTCTCTTAGCAGGATTGCCTGATTTAAAGATACCGGAGCCTACAAATACGCCCTCAGCACCAAGCTGCATCATCAAAGCAGCATCAGCAGGAGTTGCAACTCCGCCTGCAGCAAAGTTGACGACAGGGAGCTTGCCATTTATGTGTACAAATTTAGCTAATTCATAGGGTACCTGCAAATCTTTAGCGGCATGAAAAAGCTCATCCTCTCTCAAGCTTTGGAGTTGCCTAATTTGCTGACTGATGAGTCTCATATGGCGTACCGCTTGAACGACATCTCCAGTACCAGGCTCGCCTTTAGTACGAATCATGGAAGCTCCCTCGGCAATCCTTCTTAATGCCTCGCCCAAGTCTTTGGCTCCACATACGAAAGGTACGTCAAATTTGGTTTTATCAATATGGAAGGTATCATCTGCCGGTGAAAGAACCTCACTTTCATCTATATAGTCTATTTCAATGGCTTGAAGAATTTGTGCTTCTGCAAAATGCCCGATACGTACTTTTGCCATTACA
>MGOS01000032.1:0-4973 GCA_001797185.1 Clostridiales bacterium GWB2_37_7 | reverse complement strand
GCGCCTGCTTCCTCGGCAATTCGTGCTTGTTCAGGAGTTGTTACGTCCATAATAACACCACCCTTGAGCATTTGAGCCAAGTTTTTATTCAATTCATAACGATTATTCATTTGCTCCATCTCCTTCATTGTCTTGACAGTTTAGTGTAGCTTGCTTTATTATAATATAGCACTGATATCATAAAAAGTATCAGAAAACACAAAACTGATGGTATCAGATTGGAGGAGATTTATTATGGACATGTTAACATTTGTAATTGATACAGGCAGCCAAATTCCTATATATCATCAGCTCTATTCTTTTATAAAATCAGAGATTCAGTCTGGAAAAATCAAATATAATACAAAGCTTCCTTCCAAGAGAAAGCTGTCAGTATATTTGAAAATCAGCCAGAATACGATACAAACAGCATATGATCAATTAATCGAAGAAGGTTATGTCATACCGGCAGAAAGAAAGGGCTTTTACGTAAATAAGATTGATAACATTATAAAGCTGGATGTACAAGAAGCATTTAATAAAATTGATTATAATTACGACCAACCTAAGGTTGGATATGATTTCTCCTTCCATGGAGTTGATCTGCAAAACTTTCCCTTTACGACCTGGCGAAAGCTTACGAAGGATGTCATAGATGAATACGATAAAGAGCTGCTGCAGCTTGGAGACCGACAGGGCCACAATAGCTTGCGGACCAGTATCGCAGAGTATCTTCATCAATCAAGAGGAGTGAATTGCTCGGCCAGCCAGATAATAATAAGCTCCGGAACTGAATTTCTTTTTCAGAACCTGATACAATTATTTGACAGAGAGAGCATTTATGGCATCGAAAACCCGGGCTATGAAAAGCTTAATTTATTGTTTACCAGTAATAACGTTAAGTTTAAAGCTGTGAATATTGATGAAGGAGGTATGATGCTGGAAGAAATAATAAAAAGCAATGCAAATATCCTGTGCATTACTCCGGCACATCAGTTCCCTACAGGGGAAATAATGCCAATTAATAGAAGGATACAAATACTTAATTGGGCAAATGAAGCAAGTGAACGTTATATTATAGAAGATGATTATGATAGTGAATATAAATATAGCGGCAAGCCTATACCTGCCTTGCAAGGACTAGATTCTAACGAGAAAGTCATATACATGGGCGCTTTTTCAAAATCACTTTCTCCGGCTATCAGAGTCAGTTATATGGTATTGCCTGCACATCTAATAAAAAAATATGTTGAGAGCCTGTCTTTTATTATTTGTCCTGTTCCGATCATAGAACAAAAAGTGCTTTATAGATTTATTAACGAAGGATATTTTGAAAGACACCTGAATAAAATGCGGAATATCTATAAGAGAAAACGTGAAATATTGGTTAGAAGCATTGAAGAATTAAATTGTGGGATGGAAGTGCTGGGTGCTGAAGCCGGATTGCATTTATTATTAAAGGTAAACAATGGTATGACTGAAGAACAGCTGGCAGCATCTGCTTTGCAGGCCGGAGTTAAAGTATATGAGATGTCGAAGTATTATTATGATAAAAGCCATATTGGAAAAATACCAAAAATATTAATTGGTTATGCGACGATGACGGAATTAGAAATAAGCAAGGCTGTTAGAATGCTGTACAAAGCGTGGTTCTAGAGGCTTATATGTATTTAGGGGTTCAGACTTGAATTATTCTTTTCAAAAGAGAATAATTCAAGTCTGAACTATATTTTTTTGATCCCATTACTTGCTATAGACCAGATCTATATTGCCAGGATGAACTATGGAAAATATCGATAAGGATACTTATTGATACATAAGAAATATATAATTAAATCGAATAATCTATATTGGAGGTTTTGTTGTGGAAAAGGAAGCTTTATTTAATAATATCAGTGATGCATTGGTTGAGATGGAAGAAGAGACTGTTGTAGAAATTTGTGAAAATACATTAGGGTTAGGAATACCTGCCTATGAAACAATTACATATGCTTTGATACCCGGTATGGACAGAGTGAGTAAGCTTTTTGAGGAAGAGGAGTATTTTCTTCCAGAAGTTTTGATATGCTCAGATTGTATGAATGCCGGTCTGGATGTTGTCAAGCCCCATTTGGATAAGTCAAGCATGTGTGCACCGATAAAGGTGGTAATGGGCGTAGTACAAGGCGATACACACGACATTGGGAAGAACCTGGTAAGAATATTGATGGAAGCCTCAGGTATGGAAGTGTATGACCTGGGCAGAGATGTTGAACTCGACAGATTTATAGAAAAAGCCGAAGAGGTGGAAGCTGACCTCATTGGGATGTCAACTCTGATGACAACAACAATGGACGGAATGAAAACAGTAATAGATAAGCTGAAGGAAAAGAATTTAAGAGATAAGTATAAGGTTTTGATAGGCGGGGGTCCAATATCTCAGCATTTCGCAGATGTTATCGGAGCAGATTTGTACACCAAGGACGCCAGTGAAGCAGTAAGAAGAGTAAAAGAAATGTTCGGGAGGAATTAGAAAATGAATATAAGACCTGATATACTTACTCCAAAAGAAAGGGTCATGGCGCTGCTTACTGGAAAGCCGCTGGACAGACTGATTTGTATGCCTATAATGACAAGCAATACTGTACTTTTAACTGGAAAAACAATAAAGGAATTCCAACTTGATGGAGGAATAATGGCTGAAGCTCATATAGAAGCTTTCAAGAGATTCAGATATGATCTCATATATCTTTTTACAAATTGCTCGTACATCGCTGAGGCTATGGGACAGGAGCTGGTTTACTCGGATGATGAGCCTGCAAACTGTGAGAAACCTATAATACAATCAGAGGCAGATCTGGATAAAATAAAGGTTGCAGAAAAGAACGGAGGACAATTCCCTGTATACTATGATGCACTTGATATATTAAATAGAGAGATTGGGAGCGAGGTATTTATGGCAGTTTGCTTCTCGGGTCCAGTATCGACAGCAGCCACACTAAGAGGGACTGAGGCTTTTGCAAGAGATACATATTCAAATCCTGAGCTTTGTCATAAGCTTCTTAAAATGGCTACAGATAGCTGCAAAAACTTTATAAGAGAAGTAGTTGCAAAAGGAGCAATGCCTATCATACTTGAGCCAATTGCGTCAGGAAGCATATTCAGTCCTAAGATGTATCAAAAATTTGCTTTTCCATACATAAAAGAGCTAGTTGACCTTGCACATGAGCTTGGGGCCCTGATACCTCTTCATATATGCGGAAAGACACATAAGATAGTGGACCTAATGACAGACAGCGGAGCTGATGTAATTAGCCTTGATGTATGTGATCTGAACATTGCAAGAGAAAAGGTTGCCGGAAGAGCAGTAATACTTGGAAACATCACTCCTGCCTCTGATTTGCTTTTTGGCCCGCCAGCTCGTATAATTGATGTTTGCAAGCAGGCTATTGACACTATGGAGGGCTATACTCCGGGCTTCATCCTTGCAAGCGGATGCGAAATACCCACCAAGGTTCCTATGGAGCACGTTCAGGCGATGATGGATACTGTAAGAAGTTACGGGGCTTATGCATATAATAGAGAATAAATGAGGGTGTATTAATTGAATGAGATGGAGAGGCTTCTGAAGGAATATTTCATAAATAATTTAAGTTTTTAAGTAGAGGTGTAATCAGTGGTCAAGGTTGATGTTATATCAGGTTTCTTAGGTTCAGGTAAGACAACTCTTATAAGAAAGCTATTGAAAGCCTATGAAAATGAAAAAGTGGTTCTTATAGAAAATGAGTTTGGGGAAATAGGGATAGACGGAGACATAATCGAGAGGGATGGCTTTGAGGTCTTTGAGATATCCAGCGGCTGCATTTGTTGTATAATGCAAAAGGACTTTGTAAATCTCTTTATAAGGGTTATTGATGATTTCAAGCCAGAGAGAATAATTATAGAACCTACAGGTATCAGTATTCTAAGTGATATTATAGATATATTGAAAAAACCTGAGTTTGTTAAAAAGTGTAGTATAAACTCACTCATCACTGTTGTAGACAGCATGAATTATCTTGAACAGTGCGAGGTATTTGGAGAATTTTTTGAGGACCAGATTGCTAATGCTTCAACGCTGATTCTAAGTAAAAGTCAGTTTGTTGATGGGGGAAAAATAGAAAAAATAACAAGCTCATTGGAAAAATTGAACGCTGAAGCCGATATAATTATTTCTGACTGGAATTCTATAAACGCCGAAGACTTCCATGGACTGCTGAAGGGTGATATTATTGTAAATTCCATGGATATACTTCATGCTGACTATAGACCCTGCAGAGAAAATAAATTTGATGCCTTTGCAATAACAAGTTCAAGAAAATTCACTAAGGAAGAGCTTGAGAGCATATTGTGCGAACTAAAGAACGAGAAGTACGGGCATGTAATCAGAGGTAAAGGCTTTCTAAAAGGATATGACTGCTATATGGAGTTCAGCTATACGAACAGCCAGTTCATAGTATATGAAAACAAGCAACAGTCAAGCGGCAAGCTGTGTCTTATCGGCAGAGGGCTTAATGACACGGAGCTTAAGGAGCTTTTCAAGGTAAAGGATGGGGGACTGCTTACATGGTTGAAATTCTGACGGACAGCATAAAAGACACCATAAAAGCGGTTCCGACTATGTTCTTAATATTCTTGTTGGTTGATTTACTCATGAACAGATTGAGTAAGGGCGATAAGCTCATGGATTCCTTCTCGAAATATGGTTATTTTGGTGGAGCGGTTCTTGGGGCTATTCCTCAGTGCGGCATATCTGTGGCTTTTGCAAAGCTTTACAGCAACGGGTACATCACATTAGGAATGCTTGTAGCGGTATTCATATCAGGATCTGATGAGGCTCTGATAATAATTGGCACTCATCCGAAGATGCTTCCTACAGTGTTCTTAGTTTTAGGACTCAAAATATTTATAGCTATTTGTGCTGGTTATACAGTGAACAAGCTTATAAAAGAAAAAAGAAACAAAATAAAAAGCAG
>MGOS01000031.1:14014-14254 GCA_001797185.1 Clostridiales bacterium GWB2_37_7 | reverse complement strand
AGGTTGCGCCTTGTATTCATGTCTAGAATCATATAATTACTGATGCTGTAATTCTTGATGCTGTTAATGTTGCTCAAAGCAACTTTTTGAATTTCATCTAAATAAATGATAACAGCGCCTGTACTTCGAATCAGTTCTTCGCTGTCGATGCCCAAGCCTTCCAGTGAAGTAACACCAAATTGCTTTTTTAGTCTTCTTTCACAGGCAGACAATTCAAAGTAGGCGGCATTTAGCTGACTT
>MGOS01000031.1:0-13974 GCA_001797185.1 Clostridiales bacterium GWB2_37_7 | reverse complement strand
GAGTGCAATAAAATTCGCCTGTAGACAAATCTACATATGCAATTGAGGTTATTTTATCAGTATTATATATAGCCATCAAATAGTTGTTAGACTTTTCATCAAGCATAGTAGTTTCTGTAATTGTACCAGGTGTAACGATACGCACCACATCACGCTTCACTATGCCCTTTGCCATAGCTGGATCTTCAACTTGCTCACATATTGCGACCTTGTAGTTCTTTGCGATTAGCCTCGATATATAGTTTTCCGCTGCATGATGGGGTATCCCGCACATTGGAGCCCTTTCTGCCATGCCACAGTCCCTGCCTGTCAATGTAATTTCAAGCTCTCTGGATGCAGTCAAGGCATCATCAAAGAACATCTCATAAAAATCTCCCAATCTAAAGAAAATTATCTTATCCTTATGTTGCTGCTTAATATCCAAATATTGCTGCATCATAGGCGTCAGTTGTGCCATTTTTCTCACCCCATATCCATTACTCACTTTTGTATTTTTAAACTAATTCATCTACCATCTCACCATTTAAAAACCAAGAGAAAATCTTTGTTATTTTTACACGTACGAGCTGCCCAATAATATCTCCCTGACCGCTAAAATTGACAACCTTACCTGTACGGCTTCTACCTGTGAACTTTGTCTCATCACTCTTACTTGGACCTTCTACCAACACTTCAATTGTCTTATTCAAATAGTCGTCATTTATCGTTTTGCCAATATCGTTTTGTAGCTTTACCAGCTTTTCAAAGTTTTTATGTTTTTGTTTTTCATCTAGTTGGTTCTCCATTTCTGCAGCAGGAGTACCGGTACGCCTTGAATATATAAATGTAAAGACTTGATCAAATCCAACCTTACGTATCACTTCCATAGTCTCTTCAAAGTCTTCGTCTGTTTCTCCAGGAAAGCCTACTATTACATCCGTGCTCAATGCTACGCAAGGCAACTGCTTCTTTACTTTCTCGATTTTTTGCAAGTACTCTTCCTTCGTATATTTTCTGTTCATTTCCTTAAGTACCCTGTTGCTGCCAGCTTGAAAAGGCAAATGAAGCTGCTCGCATACCTTTTTGCACTGCCCCATGGTTTCTATCAGTTTGTCTGATATATCCTTAGGATGTGAGGTCATAAAACGTATTCTCTCAACACCCTCGATATCATTTACCATTTTGATCAAGTCTGCAAAATCGATCTCTAAATCTAAATCCTTACCATAGGAATTCACATTTTGACCAAGAAGAGTAATCTCCTTGCAGCCGTCAGCTGCAAGCTGCTTTATTTCGTTTATAATATCCTTTGGATTACGACTTCTCTCTCTACCTCTCACATGCGGAACAATGCAATAGCTGCAGAAATTGTTGCAGCCGTACATAATCGTTACCCAGGCCTTGAATTTATCCTCTCTTCGTACAGGAATATCCTCTACAATAATTCCTTCCGTGTTCATTATATCAATCAAAGTATAGATCTCATTCATAGAGCGTTCCAGAAGTTCTGGAAACTTATATAGATTATGAGTTCCAAATACCAGATCTACGTGTCTATATTTCTTTTTAATTGTAGCCACTGCATGTTCTTGCTCCATCATGCAGCCGCAGATGCACAGCAGCATTCCGGGTTTGTCATGCTTCAGCTGCTTAAATGCGCCTATGTTGCCATATAGCTTCAGCTCTGCGTTTTCTCTTACGCAACAGGTATTGATTATTACTACATCTGCCTCTTCTCTTTTTTCTGTTTTTTGGTAGCCCATTTCATCCAACATGCCCATTAACTTTTCGGAATCTGAAACGTTTTGCTGACAGCCAAAGGTTATTATAAAATAATTTTTATATTTGCCATTTTTCTGATACTCCATATTGTTATTTTCTTTGAGATGAAGCATGATGTCTTTTTGTTTTGCTAACTCAGCATCATCTATTTTTATTTCTTTTCTCTCACTCATCATATTACCTCTTATTAAAGTTTGTCGTTACATGCCACAATACACAATATTATAGCATAATTAACCAAAAACTTGAATTGCATTGCAAAAATGCTATATAAATAATATTACCCTTGCAATATGGATTTAGACATTCAGGATTCAAATACATCGGAAAAAGTATTAATAGTGAATTGAACAAAACAAAAAATGAATTTACACAGCAAAACTAGTATTCTGTAAGGTGTTTATTCACTTTACAAGATTGAGGCTAAGAAAAATATAAACGAAGTCTTGCTGTGTAAATTCCTTCTCAATTATTTTTTAGTGGGCTTCAGCCTTGTTAGTAGCTTCTTTTTGCTTAAGCTGATTGATTATTTCGCTGGCATCCTTTTTACTAAGGTCTTTGCTGTAGCTTTTGCCTGTTAAATTTTGCATGGTTTTTCTCAACTCATCATTTGTCATATTCATACTTTGTGCCATGGAGAAAATAGCATTTAGTTGAGCTTTTGTTGCTCCTGTTTCCGGTTGTTTTAGCTCTCTTATATCCTTGATTTCATCTTTGTTTTCAATCTCCGCAGCTAAGTTTTTTGGCTCTGTAACTTCTTCATATCCGGTATATTCCACCCCATAGCCGGCAAATCTAAGTGCTCTTGCTATTGCTCTGGTCTCTGCCAGCTCTAATATTGCATTGGCTAATACCCTGTCTCGTTTGGCAGAAGCATTGCCCAAGCCTGCGAAGGTACCTTTTTCTGTTTTTACATGTGCATGCACCACGGTTGAATCATCATTATAGTATAAAACGCAGGTATCTATGGACAACAGCTTATTTTCATCATGTGCCAGCCTCAAGCGCCCACCGACTACGGGATAAGTCTTACCCTGCACCTTGACAAGCTCCTCATTTTTAAAATTATTAAGCATAAAAATACCACCTCAACTTTATTTTTGCGCAGAGGGAATATTATATACAGTCTTAATAATATAAAAACCAAGTATTATATGATAAAAATGACATAAAATACTTGGTTTTTAAAATTATTCAAAATACGTAACGCCCATACTTTATAGCTTAAGAAATGGATCTATCTTACTTGATTCTTAACCTTTTTCACTGCATTATTCAGTTCATCGACCAAATAATAAAGCTCATCTGTTCTTGCCTGTCCTCCCATGTCGACTGCATTTTCCAGTTTTTCCATTAGATTATCAATATCTTTTTTCAGGCTATTAATATTATTCTTAACTGCAGCATGGCTGGCAAAGGTTCTTTCCTTTACTACGTTGCTTTCTTTGTTAGCTTTTATTTCAATTGTTTGACCCATCTTTGGAATATAATTTTCAATATGGAATCTCTCCGTTATTAGTTTTGAAAACTCTGCTTGTGCTTCTTCTTCTCCATGGGTTAAGAATATCTTGACAGGCTTCTTCTTAAAACCTGCAATCCAATCAAGAAGGCCATTTTGGTCTGCATGTCCTGAAAAGCCTTCAATTGAGTAAATATTACTTTGTATGTTGATTTCTTCACCAAAAATTTTTACGGTTTTGGTGCCGTCAATTATTCTGCGTCCCAATGACTCCTTGGCTTGATAACCGACAAATACAATACTGGATTCCTTTCTCCATAGGTTATGCTTCAAGTGGTGCTTTATTCTGCCCGCATCACACATGCCACTGGCAGAGATTATTATGCAGCTTCGTTGTTCGAAGTTAATTGCCCGGGATTCATCAGCGGTTTCTGTAAAAATAAGATTCGGAAATTCAAAAGGATTGTCTCCAGATTGAAACAGGTTTACCGTATCCTCATTTAAATAATCGGCATTTCTTTCGAATATTTTTGTCGCATTAATCGCCAGAGGACTGTCTACAAAAACAGGAATATCCTTAAGCTTTGAGGTTTTGGCCTCTTTTAGCATATTTAGCTCATATAGTATTTCCTGTGTTCTCTCAACTGCAAAAGAGGGTATGACTACATTACCTTTATTTTCAACAGTCTCTAAGATTATTTCTAATAGCTGAAGTGCTTTATTTTTTGTATCATGATGCAGCCTATTGCCATAAGTAGACTCCATAACTACAAAATCAGCTTCTTCAATTATAGCTGGATGATCCAGTAATTGTGAATTCTTGCTGCCTAAGTCTCCTGAGAATACGATCTTAAATTCTTCATTGTTCTCCTTAACCCACATTTCCAATATGGATGAACCTAGTATGTGTCCTGCATTTTTAAGGCATATTGTGATATTATCGTTTAAAGTCAATAATTGGTCATATCCTATGCCTTCAAAATATTTCAAGGAATCCTGAGCATCAACTGAAGTATACAAGGGCTCTACTAGGGACTTACCTGCCCTCTGACGTTTCTTATTTATCCATTCAGTTTCTGTTTCTTGTATGAAGCCGCTATCTGGCAGCATGATATTGCATAAATCCTTTGTTGCGCTTGTTGTAATAATTCTGCCCTTAAAGCCTCTTCTCACCAGCTGTGGTATTCTTCCACTATGATCAATATGCGCATGAGTTAATACTAAATAATCAATATCAGCTGGGTTAAAAGAAAAAGCATTAAAATTCAAGTCATCAGCTGCACTGCCTCCCTGAAACATGCCGAAATCCACCAAAAGTTTCGTGTCACCTACTTCGCACAAATAGCAAGAGCCTGTCACCATTTCTGCTGCACCCAAAAAAGTTAATCTCATATGCCACCTCCAGAATTTGTTTTACTAATATTTCGACATATCGACATAAAACCCCTTTTATTGCTATTGACAATTCAATAGATAAAATATATATTATTATTGTATTTATCGGGGCATGGCGCAGCTTGGTAGCGCGCTTGGTTCGGGACCAAGAGGCCGCAGGTTCAAATCCTGTTGCCCCGACCAGTCGCTTGCAAAGTAATGGTAATAAAATACCTTCTTGAACATGTATAGACTCATAAAAAGGCAGGTAATTTACCTGCCTTTTGTTTATATTATTCATCCAGCCTAATACCGTAGAACATTACAAAGTTGCTTACCATCTCAAATTTATAGTCCTGCAATTCTATAATCTTTTTTAACTTATTTTGATAATCTTCTTCAGTCCACTCTTTTTTCTTTATGTAACGCTTCTTTCCAAACTTCCAATACTTATGAGGAAAAGCTATCATAGCCAACAGTGGATATAATTCTTCTCTTTCTATGGGTCTTATACTGTCATAGGCATCAATTATTCGTCTGCATAGGTCAAAGTCCCAACTGAATTTATGTTTGCATAGAACCCTTCTTATGAGCTTTCCAAGGTCACTCATAGGACAATCCATCAGTGAGGATTCCAAATCAACAAGATATAGCTTTCCCTCTTTGTCTCTCAATATATTCTGATAATAAAAGCTGTCATGACAGATGTACTTTTCTTTTTCAGCCTTCTCAAAGGCCTGTTTTGCTTCCTTTGTTTTGAGCAATGCTGTTGAAAATTCAGCTTCTTGCATAAAAATGTGCGAGTTATGCTTGAAGATTAAATCAAAACCTGTTTTAGATTTTTTATTAATTTTTTCTGCAAAGCCTTTTACGGTCTCAATGTGGTTTTGAAAATGCTCCAACCAATAATTGTGCCGATTCCTAATTTTGATTTCTCCGGGAAACTCAAGATCCTTTGCAGCATTATGAAACTGTGCCAAAAACCTAGCACTATCCAAAATATCATCAATATTTTTAAAGCTTACTTCTTTCCCATCAATCCAGCCAGTCATATAAAAGCTGGACTTTTTATGCTTAATCAAATATTCATTATCTTTCGTAAATACATAGGGAGCGACATTGTCAAAGCCTCTGTCTCTTAGCGCTTTTGACAGATAAAAGCTTTTATGTGCTCGTTTGTAACCCCTGCCCAACATTTTGAGACAATAGGAATTTTTTTCGTCAATTATTCGATATGCACTGCGAACCTTTTCAACACTTTTGTATTCAATATCATAGTGTTCTAAAATTTTTTCCAAAAGCTCCATTTCATCATCTAAAATATCTATGGAACAAGTATATAGCAAGGCTTTGCCCATAATATCACCTCATTATCACATACTATTACATTATATTAAGCAGCCTTGCTATATATTTAAAAAAATGAAATTAAATATATATAAAGTGAATTGAAAGTTTCTTCATTAAACTGGTACTATAAGAAAACATTTCAAAAATTTTAAGATATTTTACTATATTATGTTGACAAATACTTTAAAACGAGGTATACTTAATTTCGTTGTTGCAACGGGCCTTTAGCTCAGTTGGTTAGAGCAACCGGCTCATAACCGGTTGGTCCGGGGTTCGAGTCCCTGAAGGCCCACCATTTTAATATATGCCTTGGTAGCTCAGTCGGTAGAGCAGAGGACTGAAAATCCTCGTGTCGGTGGTTCGATTCCGCCCCAAGGCACCATTTTAAACACATTGTATGTGTTTTTTTATTTTGCTTTTCTGTTTAACTTCAGCACATAATCTAATTCTTTAACACTTTATTGTAAGCCTTTTTTTATCATAATATTTACTTTGTACAATTAATCTGCCAGGTTATTCCGTACTTATCGACCAGTCCACAGTGACATGGGCTGAAGAAAGTTGGTGCAGGCTCAATCATTACATTGCCTCCAACCTTCAGCTTTTCAAAGGCTGCCTTAACCTCATCCTGATTATTCATTACTACAGTTAAGGAAAGTTGATTTCCGCTAATAATATCCATGTTCATATTATCAGCTAGGTGAAACTTGTTGCCGCTTATATCAATCTGTGAATTGATGATTAAATTCTTTTGTTCTATGCTGCCCATTTTGGCATCTCCAAAGGTCATCATATAGTCAACTGATGCCGCGAATACATCCATATAAAGCGCTATAGCCTCTTTACAGCTTCCGCTCATATAAATTCTTGGTATTATTTGCATTTGTTTATCCCCCTTCAAACTTAAACATTAATTCATATATCTAATTTTTGTCTGACTCTACGAAGCTTTTAAGTGCAGCCAACTTATTGTCCCAAAACCGCTCATAATAAGCAAGCCAGTGCTTCAGCTCTTTGAGCCCTTCAGGCTGAAGCCTATATCGTGTTTCTCTTCCGACTTTCTTTTCTGTTACAAGACCAGCCTCCAGAAGTATTCGAAGATGTTTAGATACAGCTGTACGGCTCATCGGGAAATGGCTGCTTATTACTGTAACAGGCATTTCGTTTTCTGCCAGCATGCAGAGCAGCTCCCTTCTCGTAGGATCAGCTATTGCCTGGAACACATCATGCTTAGTTGATGTATCCGTCATTTTTATCACCTAACTTATTTTTAAAGTCTTCAAGAATATAACCCCAGCCATCATACATGACCTCACGGATTACAGCATGCTCCTCAGACCATCCTGAATGGACTAATGTAAATTCAGTAACTCCCTCCATCTCCTTCAATTCAAAGGATACATATTGATCCATATTATTGCCACTCCATGTAAATCCAAGCTTCTTAGGAGGGTCCAGCTCTGCAACCTTGCAATAACATATGCCATCCCAGCCTCTCTGAGGTTGAGATTTAAACGTGAATTCATGTCCTAATATAGGTTGAAAGTCATTAGGCATGAGCCAGGCAGCCAATGCTTCTGAGTTTGAAATTGCACTCCAAACCTTTTCTATACTAGCGTCAATAATTACTTTACGAACTATATCCGGAAGCTTGTTATATGTTTTTTTTGTCATTTGTGTACCTCCTATCGATAAATGTGAAACTTTTAGGTTTCGCATTTATTATACGACACCTTTTGGTTTCGCGTCAAGAGCTATTATATATTTTTTGTATTAAAAAAGCATCTTAGTCCTTAAGATGCTTTTGATACAATTATTCGATTTGTTTATAAAAGAAAGTCTTAAGGGGTTCCAGTTTGTAGCGTTGTGGCATGATAATCTGCTCTGTGCTGCCTACAAATAGAACTCCATCGCTAGTTAAGGAATCTCTGAACCGCTGATATATCTCAGCCTTTGCTTCCTCTGTAAAGTAAATCATAACGTTTCTGCATATGATTAAATCACAGTTATCAATATATTTATCACTTAAAAGATTATGCTTCTTAAATTCAACGCATCTCTTGACAATTTCCTTAATTCGATAGTAATCCCCTTCCTTGTCAAAAAACTTTCCTATAAAGTCCTTTGGCAAGCTCTCAAGGCTCTTAGGTGCATACAATCCATACTTTGCTTTTACAACGGCACCGTCATCTATATCCGTAGCAATAATTTTAATATTGCTCAAATCCATAAATTTCGACATCAGCATTACAAGGGAATAGGGCTCTTCACCTGTAGAACAAGCTGCACTCCAAATCTTCAGCTTCTTGTTGTTCTTGAGAAGATTTGGTATAACTTCCTTCTCAAGTATTTCCCACTGACCGGGGTTGCGATAAAATTCCGATACATTAATAGTCAGATAGTTTATAAACTCCTCATAGAGCTTGATATTTTGAGTTAGTGCCTTAAAGTAAATATCATAATCATCATAGTTGTTTCTTTTTATTAATGAATCGATACGTCTTCTCATTTGTCTTTCCTTATAGCTTGAAAGGTCAATTCCTGTAAGCTTAAGAACTTTTTGTTTAAAACCCTCATAATCTGTTAGCATGTCGAAATCCCCTTACTAATATTAAATTTGCCACATTTTGATTCTATCATAGATAAGACATAAAAAAAAGTCGTGATATTATACAATATCACGAAAATAGAATGTAAAGGGGGTCTCAATGTATTTTGTGAGGTCATTTATATTTTGGGCAATTTGGAGAATATTATACATTATTTCTAAAATAATTTAAAAAATTCTATAGAAAAGCGTGTATATCTCTATACACGCTTGGATTAACTATTCTTGTACTTCTACAGGCTCTGCAGCTTCTTTGATGCTAAGGCTGATTTTCTTTTCTTCAGGCTTAATATCAACGATTTTAGCTTTCACTGTTTCACCAATCTTAAGTACGTCTGCAGGTTTTGCAATTCTCTTATCTGATATTTGTGAAATGTGCACAAGTCCATCAATGCCTGGCTCAAGTTCAACAAAAGCACCGAAATCAGCAAATCTTGCTACCTTAACATTAATAATATCCCCTATAGCATACTTCGTTGGTACTAATGTCCATGGTTCAACAGTTGTTTGCTTTAGGCCCAGTGAAATCTTTTTCTTGTCAGTATCAACCTTAAGTACCACTGCTTCAACAGTTTGACCTGGTTTTACAACCTCCGATGGATGCTTTATTCTATTCCATGAAAGCTCTGATACGTGGATTAAGCCATCAACACCCCCGATATCAACAAATGCGCCAAAGTCAGTAAGTCTCTTAACTTCTCCCTTAACCTTTTGACCTTCTTGAATTGTGCCAAATACTTCTTTCTCTGTTTTTTCTCTTTCTTGTTTAAGGTATTCTTTTCTTGAAAGAACAACTTTTCTCTTGTCCTTATCATACTCAGCAACGTAAGCTTTAGCTTTTGTATTTACATATTGCTGTAAATCTTCTGCATATCTAATATCAATAAGTGATGCAGGAATAAATGCTCTTATGCCATACACCTCTGCTACAACTCCGCCTTTTACAACAGATTTGATAACAGCGTCAACAGCTGACTTTTCATTGTAAGCATACTCAATTTTATACCAGTTCTTATCCGCATCAACAAGCTTCTTTGATAAAACTACATTTCCTTCGCCATCATTCATGGTAACAATTTTTGATTCTACTTCATCACCTGGCTTAATTAAGCCCTTAAGTGAAAGCTCATGATCCCAAGTAAAGTCTTCTTTTTTGATGATGCCATCTGCTTTATAGCCAATATCTACCATAACTTCGTCATCAGTAACAAATATGACTTTGCCGGTAACTGTATCGCCGCTATATAAAGATTTGAAGCTTTTCTCATATTCCTCCATCATCATTGCTTGATCGTCTTTGTTCATTTCATCCATTTTTGTGACTACCTCCTTAATTATCCACTCAGGTGTCGATGCACCTGCGGTTATCCCAACTAATTTAAAAGATTCTATATTTTCCAAAGAAAGCTCCTGTGCTGTTTCAATATGAATTGTATTTTTGTTGATACTCTTGCATATTTGATAAAGCTTTTGTGTATTCGAGCTCTCTCTGCTGCCGATAATAATCATACATTCCACTGATCTTGCCAAGTCTGCAGCAGACTTTTGTCGATTTTCTGTGGCACTGCATATTGTTTCAAAAATTTCAATATCCTTATACTTCTTTTGTACTTCGCTTAAAACCGCACTCCAAAGCTCTTGTGTAATAGTAGTTTGTGCAACTATACATATTTTATCATAGTTTGGCAGTTTTTCTATGATATTCGGATTCTCTAGCACAACCGCTTGGTTTTCACACCAACCGTTAATACCTTCAACCTCAGGATGCAACCTATCACCAACTATAAATATTTGATAGTCTTTATTATAATATTCATTTACGATTTTATGAATTTTGAGTACGTAAGGGCAAGTACAATCTACATATTCAAGCTTCATTGCTTGCAATAGCTTATATTTGTCTTGAGCTATTCCATGAGATCTAATGGCTATCAGCGAGCTTTTGTCTATATTCGCATCAATTTCCATGAGAGCTTGTACTTTGTGCTGCTTCAGCTTTTCTATAACCTGATTGTTATGTATCAATGGACCGTATGTATAAAGGTTCCTGTCTTTATTATTTTTCGCTAAAGAAAAAACTTTATCTACGGCATTTTTTACGCCAAAACAAAACCCTGCATTTTTATCTAAAAGTATTTTCATTTAATCATCCTTTTGATATTTGATTAATATATCTCATGATGTCTAAGCTAATATTTAAATAGTCTTCACTTTGAAGTTTTTTCTCATAGTATTGATCTAACATCATAGGCTTACCTAATTTGACTACCGTTCTTTTAAAATATTTATAATTGCTTATAATTGCTACGGGTAACACCGGCACTTGTGCTCTGACTGCTATCATCGCCACACCTGGCTCTGCCTT
Source organism: Clostridiales bacterium GWB2_37_7 (assembly GCA_001797185.1). Classification (GTDB taxonomy): domain Bacteria; phylum Bacillota; class Clostridia; order Lutisporales; family Lutisporaceae; genus GWB2-37-7. Next base: position 3,057 of record MGOS01000031.1, on the reverse strand, counting down.
TATTTCCCCAGTTTTGTTTCGGGTTCCTTCTGGGAAAATACCCATGATTTTGTTTTCTTTGAGCAATTTTAGTGAAGTTTTGATACTCTTTATGTCAGCTTCGCCTCTTTTAACAGGAAACACACCTATATTTTTCAGGAAAAGTCCAAAAAATCTATTTTTAAAAAGCTCTGACTTTGCCATACTATAAATCCTATAGGGAATTGATATTGCAAGGATTATTGGATCTATGGCGCTGGTATGATTGGCACATATCACCATAGGACCAGTGCTAGGAAGATTTTCTATTCCTTCAACCTTTATATTATAAAACAAAAAGAATATAGGCTTCAATATTCCTTTACATATTCTATAAAGCATTCCTATTTCCTCCATGCAGGCTTATATATTTAATTACTTCTTGAACACCTTCTTCGATGCTTTGTCCACTGGTATCTATAAGTATTGCATCATCTGCTTGTATTAGGGGCGAATCCTCTCTGTGGCTGTCAATATAGTCACGGTTTTCGATTTGATTCTTAACGTCCTCAAAATCAGCATGCTTACCAGTACCTTGTATTTCTAGACATCTTCTTCTGGATCGTTCCACAAGGCTCGCAGTGATGAAAAATTTTATAAAAGCATTAGGAAAAATTACAGTTCCCACATCTCTGCCATCCATTACTACGTTTTTGCCTATTGCAATCCTTCGTTGTATTCCTACTATGTTTTTTCTGACTTCTGGAATCGCAGCTACTGTAGAAACATTTTTATTAATACGTTCTTCTCTAATCTGTTTGTCCACTAACTCTTTGTCTAAGTATATGCTCCTATCCTTGAAATCTATGTCAACTTTCTTGGAAACTTCTATAATTGCATCGGTATCTTCCAAATTTATTTTGCTTTCCAGCACTTTTAAGGTCAAAGCCCTATACATGGCTCCGGAATCTATATATGTATAATGAATTTTTTCAGCTACCATCTTTGCAATGGTACTTTTACCTGCTCCAGCCGGACCATCTATGGCTACTACTTTATAATCCAAAACCATCCCCCCTTAGTTTTTGCCATACTATTCATTTTAACAAATAAATCGGGAAATTTAAAGAGAGTTTAAATTTATTTTGACAAATCAGGTCTTAAGAATAACGCATTTTTCAAATAAACATGCTTTACATGATCACTGATATGATCATCATCATAAAAAATACATACTCTAATACATTTTGCCAGGCTGTTTTCAACATACATCTCCTGCAAACACATTAAAGATGACTGAGTGATCCCCATGTCTCTTGCTGCTTTGGCAGGATATGCTGAAATCAAATCTTGAGTGCAGGTAAAAAATATAGCGTTGATTTTATTTAAATCTAGCTTGTTTACTGTTATGATATCCTTTAGAAGCTCTGTGGTACCGGATAACAATTCCTCGGGAATATCGCGGTCAATGGTTGTAGCTCCTCTTATGCTAACCATTAAAGTCCCCCTTATTTTAGTCTAATTCTACCTACTTGTTTAAAGTTATTGCTAACCTTGATTATATTGTCTTGCTTAGGCGAAATAACGTTGTCAGTTATTGAGGTTATTTTTATAGTTGCAGGATATTCACTTTTTATCCCACTGACTTCAATTATATCATTATTTTTAACTTGTAGTGTAATTGATTTTTGATGAAAGCTTTGATAGAACTCCCCATTCAAATATATATCAATATTGCTATAATCAGATTTGCTCATAACTGATAACTCAATAGTTCCTGTGTTGATCTGCGTTTGACTTTCAGCGATAGCAACACCTTCAAGCTTCCCCAGTGCATAAGAGAGGGGTCCGGAGCTGCGCTGCTCCAAAACAAAGTTGAACAATTGCAAGGCATAAAGTACAATAAACAAGAATATTGCAAGCCTTTGTATTCTTTTTTCAGTGTTAGCCCACCATTGATAATATTTATTTTGTTTTTGTAATGCCCTACCTCTCATTGATTTCCTCCTTATGCGTTGCTGCCAGCGGCAAAACCAGTTGAAAAGGCTATTTGAAGGTTATAACCACCTGTAAACGCATCTAAGTCCATTACCTCGCCGGCAAAAAACAAGCCATCCATCAGCTTGGATTCCATTGTTTTTGGATTAATCTCCTTTAAATTTACTCCACCCGAAGTAACAATTGCTTCTGATAAAGGTCTCGTGCCAGTAATTGTGAATTCCATGTGTTTTAAAATGCTTACCAACTGCTTGCGTTCTTCCTTTGAAATTTGATTTACTTCTTTATTCTCGTCAATTTTACTAAGCTTTATTATTACAGGTATAAGTTTTTGTGGAAGCAATGCATCCAATGCATTTTTAAATTGCTTATTTAAATTATCACTAAAATCCTTAAGAACTCTTTTATCTAATTCTTCCTCACTTAAAGCTGGTTTTAAATCAATCGAAAGTTTTATATTTTTCTTCTTCTTAATATAATCTGATATATAAAAGCTGGCAGACAATATAATAGGCCCTGAAAGTCCATAATGAGTAAAAAGCATTTCTCCAAAGTCGTCATAAATATTTTTACTGTCAACCAACACTTTTATGGCTACATTTTTTAAAGATAGCCCTTGCAGTTCCTTTATATACTCTTCATTTACTACAAGAGGAATCAAGGATGGAAACAAATCTGTTACCGTATGACCTGTAGCTTTCGCAAATTCCAAGCCATCACCGGTTGAACCTGTTTGAGGGTAGGATAGACCTCCTGTGCACACTACAACTGACTCACAGCCAATGCTTTTACCATTGTCTAATAGAACATTTTGTATTTTATTACTTTTTGTCTTTATTTCTCTTACTGAAGCATTAAGCATTATGGCTACATTGTTTTTATCAAGAAATTTTTGTAAGGCTTTTAATACATCACTTGACTTATCAGATTCGGGAAATACCCTTCCACCGCGTTCAATCTTAGTTTTTAGACCCATTTCATTCAGTATTCCTACTAAGTCATTGTTGCTCAAAGCCCTAAAGGCGCTATATAGAAACTTAGAATTTTTGGGTATATTGCTCATAAATTCATCCATCTCAGCAGCATTGGTAATATTGCATC